>JAZGFW010000222.1:0-4586 GCA_036479895.1 Cocleimonas sp.
CTATGTACTCTGCAAAGCAATCAGGTAGAAACTGTTATCAACTTTACTCAGTAGAAACAAATCGGCAAATTGAAAAGAACCATACGATTAGCCATACATTACATACTATACTTAAAGATGATAACAACAATAAAGAATTATTTCTTATGTATCAACCACTTATGAATATATCTGAAGGTGACATAAAAGAGTGTGAAGCATTAATACGTTGGAAGAATGCTGAAGGTAAAATGATCATGCCCGATGAATTTATACCCTTAGCAGAAAAAAGTAATTTAATTGAAAAGATAAATATTTTCGTAGTTAATGAAGCCTGTAAACAACAACGTGAGTGGCAACAGTCAGATATTAAAGATATACGCATTAATATCAATTTATCAGGTAACAAACTAATTTTTAAGAAACTATTAAAACAATTTAAACGCAATCTACGTTCAATGAATTTATCACCGACACTTTTTGGCATTGAACTAACAGAAAGAACCCTGAATGAAATTTCTCAAGAAACCATCTACGAACTTGAGAAAATGCGCGAACTTGGAATGAAAATATCCATTGACGATTTTGGTACTGATTACTCATCACTCATTAGCCTTAAAAACTTACCTATTACGACACTGAAGATTGATAAAGGTTTTATCGCAGGTCTGCCAGAAAATAAAGATGATTATGCTTTAGTGAAGACAATTATCGCGCTAGGCCATTCCTTAAATTTAGATATTGTTGCAGAAGGTGTTGAAACCTTTGAGCAATTACAATTTTTAAAAGAACACTCCTGTAATATCGCTCAAGGATATTATTTTCATCGCCCTTTAGAAAGTACACAGATTTCAAAACTAAAATTAGCTGCATAAAAATATCTGAATCATTTAACAGCACAAACAAACGCGACTTAAAATCACACCTAAGTGTAGCTATTACTTGCACCAACCCCGCGCAAAGCTTACTATTCTGCCCCTATTCAAAAAAGAAATTCAGGGTTCAAATTATGCGCACACACCGTTGTGGATTAGTGGATGAAACACTACTCGATCAAGAAGTAACTTTATGCGGTTGGGTTAACCGTCGTCGTGACCACGGAGGCGTGATTTTTGTTGATTTGCGTGATGGTGAAGGCTTGGTTCAAGTCGTGTTTGACCCTGATAATAAGGCCATGTTCGCTCAGGCAGAATCTATACGCAATGAACATATTCTTCGTATCACAGGCAAAGTACGTAACCGCCCTGAAGGCATGTTAAATGAGAATATCACCAGTGGTAAAATCGAAGTATTCGCGCTTGAACTAGAAACACTCAGCGCATCAGATACTCCACCTTTCCAACTAGATGATGATGTAAACGAAGACATCCGCTTAAAATACCGTTACGTTGACCTTCGTCGTGATGAGATGCAACAACGCATCAAAACCCGCGCGAAAATGTCATCAATCATGCGTCACTACTTAGAAGACAATGACTTCTTAGAAATTGAAACGCCCATTATGACCAAGGCGACGCCAGAAGGCGCACGTGATTATTTAGTACCAAGTCGTACACATCCGGGTAATTTCTTTGCACTTCCACAGTCTCCCCAGTTATTTAAACAAATGCTAATGATGGGTGGTATCGACCGATATTATCAAATGGCACGTTGTTTTCGTGATGAAGATTTACGCGCAGATCGCCAGCCTGAATTCACTCAGGTGGATATCGAAATGGCATTCGTTAAAAGCGACGATGTCATGGATATGATGGAAAACATGATCCGCAAGCTCTTTAAAGATACGCGCGACATTGAGCTACCGGCTAAATTCCCGCGTATGACCTACGCTGATGCTATGCACAACTACGGCTCAGACAAGCCAGATATGCGTAACCCACTAATTTTGGTAGAAGTAAGCGAGCAAATGAAAGACGTTGATTTTAAAGTCTTCTCTGGTCCTGCAAACGATGATGGTAGTCGTGTTGCAGCACTTCGTGTTCCAGGTGGAGCTAAACTTTCTCGCAAGCTTATCGACAACTACACCAAATTTGTGAGCCGTTACGGCGCACGTGGTTTAGCATACATCAAAGTCAACGAACTAGCTTCTGGTGTAGAAGGCCTGCAGTCCCCTATTCTTAAATTCTTGCCAGATGAAGTCGCTATGGACATCATGGCAAAAGTTGGTGCAGAAGATGGCGACTTAGTCTTCTTTGGCGCAGATAAGACAAAGATTGTTAATGATGCACTCGGCGCTTTACGTGAAGAGCTTGCTAAAGACCTAGAACTATTAGAAGGCGACTGGGCTGTACTTTGGATTGTTGACTTCCCGATGTTTGAGTGGGATGAAAAAGACAACCGTTGGCAAGCACTGCACCATCCGTTTACTGCGCCAACGTGTTCAGTTGATGAGCTTAAAGCCAATCCCGGCGAAGCGCTTTCTGATGCTTACGATATGGTTATCAACGGCTATGAAGTGGGTGGCGGTTCAATTCGTATCCACCAACCTGATATGCAAACTGCTACATTTGATGCACTGGGTATCTCAAAAGAAGAAGCTGATGATAAGTTTGGCTTCTTGTTAAAAGCGTTAAAGTTTGGTTGCCCTCCTCTGGGTGGATTAGCCTTTGGTTTAGATCGCTTAGTGATGCTAATGACCAACACAGAATCTATCCGCGACGTTATCGCCTTCCCTAAAACGCAGACGGCTGCTTGTATGCTGACAGATGCTCCGGCGGATGTACCACGCAAACAGCTACGTGAATTAAGCATTCAAGTGAAGCTACCTGAAATAGAAAAAGACTAACTATCCACAGATTACGCAGATTTCCGCAGATTAAAAAAACAGAGTAACCTCTTTTAAAATCTGCGTTAATCAGCGTAATCTGCGGATAAAAGTCTTTACCTTTAAAATGGAATTATCCAACGAAGACAACCTCCGCCTAAACGTCCTGCTTGCTCAGGATTTAAAAGCCATTCGTATCAACGAAGGCAGCATGACGGTTCATGCCCTCACCGCGCAAGGTGAAGCTAAAATTATGCTTAACCCAACCATTCGGGACGAGCAATATTTAAAACTGGTGCGTGAATTACTCTCGCTTAAAATCACAGGCTCTCCCGGTGGTTACCCCGTGTTTTTAAAACGCTGGACGCGTATGGGGCACGCCGACAACACCCTAGAACACATGCTCTGCTTAGGCGAACCCGAAGCCATTATCGCCGTGGTTTATTCACCAGCACTTAGTCATGATGTTGGCGTAAGAGCATGGTGGGCGCACCCAACCACTGAGGTTGCCATGCGTTTGATGGAATATCCCACCGTATCTCAAGGCGAGCTAGGCAAAGAGCTTGCCGAATACTTAATGGAGTTCTTACCCTTTGAGGAACGCCAGCTCAATATCGTGAATATGATTCGCCTCTGTTTACAGGGCGACTTAATCAACGAAGACGATAAACAAAAACTCTGGGCAAGAGCTAAACGTAGAAACCCTTTTTATGTAGGATTCCTCCATGCTAGAGCCTCACAAATCCCGTTAACTAACGCCTGTAATAATTGCCACGCTGAAGTGAGTCAGCAACTAAGCCCACTAATTCAAGCCAACAACCCTTATGCTATAGCGTTGGAAAGCTTATTAAATAGCGAAGGTCAAAACTGGCTAGAAACAATTAAGTTATCCCTTAAAAAACCTGTCGATCAAGATGTGGTTATTTCTCTCTTTATTGCCATCGGTAACTATTTTAAGCTACCGATTAATACCCTAAAGTTAGATAAGCGCGGTACGCGTTCAATTGAAATTGCCATTGAACATAGCAATGAGGTTTGTCAAAACCCAGATAACGAAGAGTTAGCCACCCTGCTTTCAACACTCAAACCAGAACAGCTCCCTATGGTCAATGCAATGTTGGTACTGGCACAAATGGGCGAGCATACACTGATACCCATTTTTAGCGGTAATGAATCTGTTGGTACTGTGATGCGAAAGCGTCTTCTACCATTAACCACACCTTTATTAGAAAAGGTTGAAATTATTAGAAAGGATTGAAATATTGGTTAAGGCCTAGAGTTTTTCTAAAATAGGTTTTAAGGTTTCAGCGTAGTGTTTTAAAACTTTAGGTGTTTTAAGCACATTACTAACTTCTCTAAAAGGCTCACTGAGATCATCCTTGCGATAATCTGTATAGGCTTTGGTATAACGCTTAATTAAACTAGGACGATTAAGCTTTATTGCTGCCGCCAAAGAAAGTGTTATACCTCTTTTATCCCCACTTTCATATATTATTTCAGCTTCTTTTAAAGACTCTTCAAATTTATTTTGTCTAAATGCATCCACAGCGAGTGGTATATGAAAATAAGCAGGTGGGCGATAACTCATTGCCACGCCTTCTCGCACTTCTTTTATGCCGTTTTCCCAGTCACCAAGGTTAACTTTATGCCAACCAATCGAAACACGAATATCAGGTTTTGAAGGGTTAAGCTCCGATGCTATTTGATAGTGGCTTATGGCCTCATCATTACGCCCTTGTACCATATGATAATCCCCATAATACTTATGCGCCATAGCATTATTTGGATCAATACGGATTGCTTTCTTTATCGATATCAGCGACTTATCATACAAAGTATTATC
>JAZGFW010000223.1:0-7862 GCA_036479895.1 Cocleimonas sp.
AAATACTAATGAAGCCACCTAGCAAAGAAAGTAGCTTTTCTTTATGGCTGGTTTGTTGCTGGCTAATACCTAAATGTTTAATAAAAGGTTTTTTAATAAAGTCTTCTAAAGTCATAACAGTAATATCTAATGGTTGTTGCTGTAATATAGCACCATGACCCCATTTCAGAAAAAATTTGATTCTGCTATCTGCAATATAGTTTTACAAATCCCTTCAGGCAGGGTGATGAGTTATGGAGAGGTCGCCCAAAGAGCTGGCTTTCCACGCCATGCGCGTATGGTTAGCAAAGCGATGAGTCGCTCAGAAGAAGTTTTACCTTGGCATCGTGTAGTACGTTCAAATCGTACTCTGGCTTTTGACAAAGATACTCAAGCTTACCAAAAGCAAGCTCACTTATTAGAACTGGAAGGAGTCAAAATTATTAAAGGAAAAGTGCTACCCCTCAAATGTGACGATGACTCCAGCTTAGATGAGCTACTCTGGTTCGGGGAAAGCTAACAAATATAATCTGGTGCCTGTAATAAACCAAATTGGTACTACTTCATTTTCAAATCTAAGTTTATAAAGAATCTTACGATAATAAGGGTAAGAATGAAGTGAGAATTATATGACGTTACAACATATCATAAATGGTGAAAAAATTACGGGCCACTCAAGTACCACCTTTGATATCTACAACCCTGCAACAGGAAAAGTAATCCGTCAAATGCAAGGTGCGAGCGCGGATGATACTAAAAATGCTATTACCGTCGCTAAAAATGCACTCCCAGAATGGAGTCATGTACCGCCTTCGAAACGCGCACAAATCATGTTTAAGTATCGCGAGTTAGTTATTAGTCACTTGGATGAGCTTGCCCTAATGCTTTCCGAGGAGCACGGTAAAACACTTGCTGATGCCAACGGTGAAATTCTACGCGGTGTTGAAGTGATTGAATTTTGTACCGCCATAAACAACCACCTTAAATCTGATTTTACCGCCAATGTTTCAGCAGGAATTGATAGCTACAATATGCGACTGCCAGTAGGTGTTTGTGCGGGAATTACTCCATTTAATTTCCCCGCAATGGTGCCAATGTGGATGTATCCAGTGGCAATTGCTTGTGGCAATACCTTCGTCCTTAAATTGTCTGAAAAAGACCCTTCCTGTGGCTTACGTTTATCCGAACTAATGGAAGAAGCGGGTTTACCTAAAGGCGTGCTGAATACGATTGTGGGTGATAAAGAAGCCGTAGATGAAATTTTACATAACCCTGATGTGAGCGCCGTCAGCTTTGTGGGTTCTACGGCGGTAGGTGAGTACATTTACCAAGAAGGTAGTAAATACAATAAACGTGTTCAAGCATTATGTGGCGCAAAAAACCACATGATTATTATGCCCGATGCCAGTATGGATCAAGCCTGTGACGCCATTATTGGTGCTGCCTATGGTTCCGCAGGTGAGCGCTGCATGGCAGTTTCCGTGGTTGTTACCATTGGTGATGAAACTGCAGATCGTTTAATTGAACAATTAACACCGATGGTGAAAGCACTCAAAATTGGTAAGTTTGATGACGAGGGTGTTGAAATGGGCCCTGTCATCTCACAGCAAAGCAAAGATAAAATTCTCTCTTATATTGAAGAGGGTCAAGCGCAAGGAGCTGATCTTAAAATTGATGGCCGCGATGAAGCCGATAAAGAGGGTTACTTTATCGGTGGTTGCATTTTTGACAAAGTTAAGCCAGACATGTCGATTTATACCGATGAAATATTTGGCCCTGTTTTATCCATTATACGTGTCGATAGTTACGATGAAGCGCTCGCACTAATTGATAGTCATGAATATGGTAATGGCGCAACAATATTTACACGAGATGGTGATACCGCAAGGCACTTTGCGATGAATGTTCAAGTGGGAATGGCGGGTATAAATGTACCTATTCCTGTTCCTGTTGCCATGCACAGCTTTGGCGGGTGGAAGCGCTCATTATTTGGTAGCACGTCCATTCATGGCATGGAAGGCGTGCGTTTTTATACACGTTTGAAAACAGTGACCACACGTTGGCCTTCTGGAATTCGAGAAGGCGCTCAATTCCATTTTGAAAGTGGTAAAGACGCGTCATAAACTTAATCTAGTCTATACTTTGAAAATCTGAACATTATTTATTAACTGTTAAATAGGGAAATATGCCTGAAATTTGCGTTAAGTTTGATAAAGTGAAAAAGAGCTATGACGGCAAAGTATTTGTCGTTAAAGAGCTTAATCTTGATATTGAACAGGGCGAATTTGTAACTATGCTTGGCCCTTCGGGCTCGGGGAAGACCACTTGCTTAATGCTTTTAGCAGGTTTTGAAGATATTACTAGTGGTGAAATTTATATTGATGGCAAACCGATTCGTCACACGACACCGCACAAACGAAATATTGGCATGGTATTTCAAAACTACGCACTATTTCCACATATGACTATCGCTGAAAACTTAGCCTATCCGCTCAAATTTAGAGATATGAATAAGTCAGAAGTAAAAGCTCAAGTACAAAAATACTTGGATTTGGTCGAATTAAAAAGCTTTGCTGATCGTTACCCGAATCAGCTTTCAGGCGGACAAAAACAACGTGTCGCTTTAGCGCGAGCACTAGTCTACGAACCAAAGCTTGTATTAATGGACGAGCCTTTAGGTGCTTTAGATAAAAATCTGCGTGAGCAAATGCAATATGAGATTAAAAAAATGCATGAAATGCTCGGCTTTACGGTTATTTACGTAACTCACGATCAAACTGAAGCGCTCACTATGTCTGATCGCATTGCTGTATTTGAACAAGGTGTCATACAGCAAATCTCTGATCCTAAGACACTATATGAAAAGCCCGATAATAAGTTTGTTGCAGAATTTATTGGTGAGAATAATCATTTAAACGGCACAGTCGAAAGTTTACAGGATGATAAGGTAGTGGTTGAAATTGGTGGGGAACATCCCGTAACTGCATTGCCCGTTAATCTTAATGAATCAGATAAAACCGTATATTTATCTATTCGACCAGAAAAAGTCATTCTAAACCCTCATAAAAATAATATTGACAGTGACAATATTTTTAAAGGCACCATAAAACAAATCATTTACATTGGTGACCATCTTAGAATTTACATCAGCTTTTTAGAAGGAAAGGCTGAATTCATAATCAAGCAACCTAACTCTTATGCCTTCGATGATCTTAGCGAAGGTCAACATGTAACATTAGGCTGGTTAGCTAAAGATTGTCGTGCATTACAGATTTAGAAAATTGCATGATACAAACCCCAAGGAGAATTAAAATGAAAAATTTCAAACTAGGTTTATTGGTAGCATCATCGCTACTGTCGTTAAGTGTTTTTGCAGGTGATTTAACCGTCGTTTCATTTGGCGGTGCTTATGGTGCCGCACAGAAGAAACATATGATTGATCCCTATATGAAAGAGTCAGGCACTAAAATTCTATTTGAAGATTATTCAGGCGGTGTGGCTGAATTAAAAGCTCAGGTTGAGTCAAAAAATGTAAAGTGGGATGTGCTGGATATTGAGTATATCGATGTTGAGCGTGCTTGTTCTGAAGGCTTATTGGAAGTTTTCCCTCAAGACACTTTGCCAAAAGGTGATGATGGAACAGCAGCAAAAGATGACTTTGTTCCAGCGGCAATTGGCAATGAGTGTGCTGTGGGAAATATTGTTTGGTCAATTATCTTTGCACACAAAAATGACCTTAAAAGCAAGCCTACAAAAGTTGCTGATATTTTTGATATGAAGAAAATCCCTGGCAAGCGTGCTTTCAGAAAAAGACCACAGGTTAATCTTGAATGGGCTTTGATGGCAGATGGCGTAGCACTTAAAGACATTTATGATGTATTAGGAACAGAGGCTGGAGTAAAGCAAGCCTTTGCCAAATTAGATACCATTAAGGATAATATTGTCTGGTTTGATTCATGGTCACAAGCACCTCAGCTATTAAATGATGGTGGTGCAGTTATTGTGCAATCCGCCAATGGTCGTATTTACAGTGCGATTCAAAAGGATAAAGCCGATTTTAATATTGTATGGGATGGGCAGGTCTATGATTTAGATGGTTGGGCAATTCCAAAAGGCTCTAAAAATAAAGCAGAAGCCATTAAGTTTATCCAGTTTGCTACTAAAACAAAACCGCTAGCAGGCATGCAAGATGTTGCCTATGGTCCCACTCGTAAGTCTTCTGAGTCCCTTATTGCAGAAGCCGTTAAGCCTCAACTACCTTCGGCTCATTTAAGCGAAGGAATCAAGGCAAGTGCTGAGTTTTGGGCAGATAATGGCTCATCATTAGGTGAGAAATTTACCGCTTGGTTAATTAAGTAAAATAGCAATAAAAGGGAGCAGTTGCTCCCTTTTATTTATGCTTAACTCCTATGAATACAACTGCAACAAACAATGATCTTGACCTAACTTCCGAGCATGAAAAAAAATATCGGCAAGCGATAAGGCGAGAGAAAACTAAAGCATTAGCTTTAGTACTACCTTTATTTTTCTTTTTGGTGGTGTTTTTTATCACCCCCATTGGCTTTATGTTGTACCGTAGTTTTTATAATCCTACGGTTGCGAATTTAGCACCCAATACAGTAAAAATTCTGGAAGAGTGGAAAGATATTTCCAAAATCCCGAATGAAAAAACCTTTAAAACCCTTGCCTATGAACTTCAATCATTACAAAAAAATAGGCTAGCAGGAAAGCTTGCCGAAGAAGTAAATCGCAGACAAGCACAGACGGGTAGCGTTATTAAGCGAACAGCTCGTAAAATAAAAAAAATACAACTCGATGAAGTAAAAAACTATCAAGAGCTTTTAATCTCTTTCCATAAAAAATGGGCTGAACCCAAGGTATGGACAGGCATTCGTTCTGCTGGTGATAAATTAACCATTAATTATTATGCCAACGCTTTAGATTATAAGTTAGAACCTTCGGGTAAAATTGTTAAGCAACCTGAAGACACTCGTGTCTATCTACCTATTCTTAAGCGAACTTTTATCATCGCTTTTATTATTACTTTTCTAACCTTTATTCTTGGTTACCCTGTTGCTTATTATTTATCTTTAATTCCTCTCAAAAAGGCGAGTATTCTACTAATTTTCGTATTGCTTCCTTTCTGGACATCATTATTAGTTCGAACAACTGCATGGATCGCTATTCTACAATCCAATGGAGTGGTCAATAAGACACTATTGAATTTAGGCATCATTGATAAGCCTTTAGATATTATTTACAATCAATTTTCAACCATCGTGGCAATGACGCATATCCTATTGCCCTTTATGATTTTACCACTTTATAGCGTAATGAAAGGTATCGACCCTTCTTACGTGAGAGCATCACAATCATTGGGCGCAAACCCCTTTAAATCATTTATACAAATATACTTTCCACTAAGTTTACCCGGCTTTAGCGCAGGTGCTTTACTGGTTTTTATTATTGCTATTGGTTATTACATTACGCCCGCATTGATTGGTGGCGTAGATGGCCAACTTATCAGTAATTTGGTCGCCTATCATATGCGCACCACAAACAACTGGGAGCTTGCAGCCGCTTTAGGTTCAGTGCTATTGGTGTTAATCATGGCTCTTTACTGGATATACGACAAGCTTGTCGGTGCCAGTAATATTAAGTTATAGCAAAGATAAGGACGCGAAAATATTATGTTACCTGTCTATTACAGCCCACTCAGAAAAATCTGGCATTATGGTCTGAGGATCATTGTTGGCTTGGTGTTACTGTTTTTGATTTTCCCTATTCTAGTCACCATTCCACTATCTTTTAATGTAGAGCCATTTTTCACTTTCACTGAAGGCATGTTAAAACTCGATCCAGAAGCTTATTCAACCAAATGGTATGTTGAATTTTTTACCGATCATAAATGGAATATAGCCCTTAAAAATAGTTTTTACTTTGCGATTATGTCGACTATCTTGGCGACTATTCTAGGGACAGTGGCCGCCATCGGCTTAGCGTCAGATCGAATGCCTTACAAGTCACTCATTACCGCCATTTTAATTTCACCCATGATTGTACCGCTGGTGATAATTGCCGCAGGCATGTACTTCTTCTACTCGGTAATTGGTATCGCAGGAACAGACTTTGGCATTATCGTTGCCCATGCCATGTTAGGAACACCCTTTGTAGTCATTACCGTAACGGCAACACTGGCAGGTTTTGATAAGTCGTTATTAAGAGCATCAAGCAGTTTAGGCGCTAACCCCGTAACAACCTTCTTCCAAGTGACTTTCCCGTTGATACGACCAGGCGTTATTTCGGGTGCATTGTTTGCCTTTGTAACGTCTTTTGACGAAGTTGTTTTAATTATATTTTTGGCTGACCCTGACCAAAGAACCATCCCTAGACAAATGTTCTCAGGCTTACGAGAACAAATTAATCCCACCATTTTAGCAGCAGCATCTTTGTTGATTCTTATTTCAATTCTTCTTTTATTTACAATTGAGATGTTACGTCGAAGAGCTGAAAGCAAAGGTGTATTTAATGATTAGAGACCTTTGCACGAGTCAGTGACGAAAGGTCTCGTTTAGTAACATAATCAATCATTTCTGCTGAGCTTATAGTTTATCCTGAGCGGAATCGAAGGATAGCCCCTTTACATGTAGATTGAGCCTAAACTTGTTTTAAGACTTTTCTAAGTAACTCGACCATTTTATCCACATCCGTCCTCTCAAATATAAAAGGCGGTGCGATTAGCCCTGAATCTCCCGTCATTTTTAAATGTAAGCCATTGTGGAAAAGTTTTTTCTGAAGTTCTAGACCTCTTAAACATGGGGTAGAGGATGGTTCAATATCAAAGCCTGCAAATAAACCAAAGCCACGTATATCTGTAACAATATCGACATCCTGTAATGAGTAAATAGCATCCAGAAAATACTCTGAAAGCTCTGATGCTTTCTCAAACAAGTTTTCTTTTTTATACAGCTCAATACAAGCAAGCCCCGCAGCACAAGCGGCAGGATGAGCCGAATAGGTATAGCCATGAAATAGCTCAATGGCTTTGTCAGGTGATGCATTGAATATCGCATCATGCACTTTATTGCTTATGGCGGTTGCTCCCATGGGTTGCGCGCCATTAGTTAAAGCTTTTGCCAAGGTCATAATGTCAGGAGTAACACCAAATGTATCTGCTGCAAAGGCATTTCCTGTGCGTCCAAACCCTGTAATAACTTCATCAAAAATCAGTAGAATACCGTATTTATCACAGATTTCGCGCAGACGTTGTAAGTAACCTTTTGGTGGCACCAAGCAACCCGTTGAGCCCGCTATAGGTTCAACAATACAAGCGGCAATAGTATCTGGACCATTATTAAGTGCCATACGCTCAAGGTCATCAGCCAGCTCAGCGCCTGTCTCTGCCTGCCCTCTCTGGAAGCGTTGATCCTCCTGCCAAGTATGTCGCATATGTGCGATACCGGGTAAGCCTGCACCGTAAGCTTGGCGGTTTTTAATCATTCCACTTAACGATACGCCTCCCATATTCACACCATGATAGGCGCGCTCGCGTGAAACAAAGCGGACTCTTTGTCCTTCACCTTTAGCGTAATGATAAGCGTAGGCAACCTTCATTGCCGTATCAATAGATTCAGAACCTGAATTTGAAAAGAAGATATGATCGAGCGTATCAGGCAATAAATCGGCAAGTGCTTTAGCAAATTTAAAGGCTAATGGATGGGCTGATTGAAACGGTGAAACATAATCAAGCGTGCCCAGTTGTTCACTCACAGCATTTGTTATTTCTTCACGACAGTGCCCTAATGGCGTACAAAAAAGCCCTGATGAAGCATCAAGAATTTCATTTTCATCCAAGTCATAAAGATACTTGCCTTTTGCTCTTG
>JAZGFW010000224.1:0-22246 GCA_036479895.1 Cocleimonas sp.
AAGGTAGAGAAGGTACACCAGAAGAGTTGGCAGTCGAAATGGAAATGCCAGAAGATAAGGTTCGTAAAGTAATGAAGATTGCTAAAGAGCCTATTTCGATGGAAACTCCAATCGGTGATGATGAAGATTCATCCTTGGGTGATTTCATTGAGGACGGTAACGTACAATCGCCAGTCGATTCTGCCACTTCAACTGGTTTAGGCGAGAGTACACGTGATGTATTAGGGAGCCTAACGCCACGCGAAGCTAAAGTATTAAGAATGCGTTTCGGTATCGATATGAATACCGATCATACTTTGGAAGAAGTAGGTAAACAGTTTGATGTAACGCGTGAACGAATCAGACAAATTGAGGCAAAAGCATTAAGAAAATTGCGTCATCCGAGCCGATCAGATATGCTACGCAGCTTCTTGGAATTAGATAAAGATGCAGGTGCTTCTTAAACTAATTTCGAGTTAACTTTTTTATTATTTGATGAAGTTTATTTTCATTAAAATAATCAAAAAAGGGCCTGTAGCTCAGTTGGTTAGAGCAGTAGACTCATAATCTATTGGTCGAAGGTTCGAGTCCTTCCAGGCCCACCATATATAAAGCCTTATAATCAATACCTTACCTTGATTATAAGGCTTTTTTTATGTCTGGGTTGAGCAGATTTCCGTAAAAAGGTACAATAAAGGTACACTCATGAGATTCAGAGGGTACATTTATGGCTACAATTGTTAAGACTCCTGCAGGTAATTGGAAAGCACTTATTCGTATAAAAGGGTATCCTCCTTCTTCGCAAACTTTTCGAGTTAAGAGGGATGCAACAAATTGGGCAAGAACCACGGAAGATGAAATTTTTCGTGGTATTTATATTCCTAGAAATAACTCTGAAAAGACTACAATTACTAATGCATTGGATCGCTATCTTAAAGAAGTTACCCCAACAAAAAAACCTACGACTCAAAAACTTGAAGCTAATAAAGCTAAGGTAATCTGTAAGCATCTTGGTAGTTATACATTAGCGTCTTTAAATGCAGAAAAGATTACAAAATTTCGTGATCAACGCCTTTCATTAGGCTTGAGTTCGACTACAGTTCGATTGGAGCTAGCTATTTTGAGTCACTTATATACTATTGCTATTAAAGAGTGGGGTATGGGCTTGCAAGCTAACCCTGTATTAAATGTGAGAAAGCCAAAACAATCAAAAGGTCGTGATCGTCGATTAGAAGGCAATGAAGAACAAAAACTTTTAGCTACTTGTGAAGTATATAGTAATCCTATGCTTGCATGGATAGTAAAGTTAGCCTTATATACGGGGATGCGTCATAGTGAAATTATCAATCTTAAGCATAGTAGTGTAAATCTGGACAAGAGAACTCTATTTTTATCAGATACTAAAAATGGTGAATCTCGAACAGTTCCCCTTTCAAATAAGGCAATAGGAGTTATCAGGGAAGTTCTTAATCACCCTATACGTCCAATAGATACTAATCTTTTGTTTTTTGGTGAGCCTGGTCGTGATGGCTTGCGCCGACCTTATGTGACAAGCAAGATATGGACTGAAGTAAGAAAAAAAGCTGGTATAGAAGGGCTTCGATTCCATGATCTACGCCATGAAGCCACTAGCCGTTTTGTTGAGGCAGGTCTTTCTGACTTGGAAGTTTCTTCCATAACAGGGCATAAAAGTATGCAGATGCTAAAGCGTTACACTCACCTTAGAACTGAAAATCTTTCTGATAAAATTGCTGATATTTAATTAATAAGGGGAAGGACTTAGAGGATTTCTTCGAGAGCTGGAATAATGAATAATTTCATGTGATCCAACCTTGGCTGCGGCAAAAGGTGTTAGTATTTTATTAATAGCCTCACTTTTATTGAAGCCAGCTCTTTCAAATAGTTTGTAGTAATAATTTCTCATGTCATCTAGTAAGCTAAAAGTAGTTTGGGTAATACAGGATACTTCATTGATAGAATCTATATTCTTAGCATAGTAATCCCTATAGAACTGGGAAAATTCTTTTTCGGTTAGATATTCTTGTAGAATCATATCGAAGATTTCTGCAAGTGTATTTAATGGATGATTCACTTTCTCTAAGCTAGGTAGACCATCAAATTTTGGGTCGTTGTAATACATTTCCTCTCTTTCTTTAGACTTATCTGATGAGTAGTAATCAGTGTAAAATGATGATGTTACATAGGTAGATAAACTGGAAATTATTTTAATATTCTTATCATTTATCATAAAAGAGCGCTCATCTTTTAAAATAAAGTCTATACAATTTAATGTTGTAAGGAAATCTAACAGTAAATCATTTTTATAATTAGACTCGTTATCGGTATTTGTGCAAAGCAAACAAAACATATATGGAATTATTGATCCAAAATAATACTTTTGGTAAATATCAGCAATGTACTGAGGTATATCAACTCCTGTGTATGATGATGCGCCGATAGTAAGGTCGTAGTGCTCATGTTGTCGAGAGTCTGTAATTTTATTGTGTATTGGGGAGTAACGATAGCCAGCCCGAGAGTTTGAGCCTGAGATAGAAAGGTATGCGCATCCGTTATCACTAATCTTAGGTTCCCAGTCCTCGGTAATCCTTTCTAAGGAATCAATAGCGTTATTTTGAGCATACTGTTTGTCGCTGAGGGTCTTAAAATCTAGGCTACTTAAGTATAACTGGAAGCGATTTGAGGCTTTTGATAGCCCAAACCATTTTTGGGATAAACCATTAAATGCCTCGTCTATTTCTAGCTGTTTCTTAGGGGCTGGGAAAGCTAGTCCTTTCCACCATAAGCTGAATCTACCGCTAGAAATATAGTCATCGGCAGTTTTGAATTTATTCTTTATTTTGTAAGAAAAATCCGCACCAATGGATTTCATGGCAATATTCAATTCAGAAGATACTTTTTCATACTCTTGTGAATCTCCTAATTGAGCCTCTTTCTTTAATAAAATTGACTTTAACTCTCGCGAAAACCCTTTTGCCCTAATGGTTTTTGTGAATTTAAAGTCATTATTTTTGTATATCGCAGTCTTGTACATCATTGAAAAATAACAACCTTCTGTTTTCATGTCAAATTTTCTAACCAAACCTACTTTGTAATTCAATTAGCGCTAAAGAAGAATAGCCATCGTTAAAACTAAGTAATGAAGATTAAACAATGGCAACTACTTTAAATTATTTGTTAGAAAAATATGGCCCTTTGATGACTTTAGAAGCTTTGGCAAAAACACTTGACCGTTCACCTCAAGGGCTGCGTGTTTCATTGAATTCAAAGTCTGAAATATCGAATAAAATTAATGGATGTAGAAGTAATAACATAGGCAGGAGGATGTATTTCAAAACGGAGGCTATAGCTAGCATCATTGACGGGGTAGCAGAGTAATGAATGATAGTTATAAGGATTTATGCGCCAATGCAGTCTTAATAAAAGGACTATTAATTAATCTCCATCTTAACTACTCAGCTTTTGTAGAGTAGTAAATTTTGAAGAAAAAGAAGTCACTGCTTCTTCCTGAGCGACACCCTACAAGAGATTTTTTCACTTGTGATATTCTCGATCCTTCATTCAAGGATGATCTTGCCAGTATGGAGCACCCTATATTTTCCTTGGCAACAAAACCAGATATACGGATCAAGTTATACAAACATAATGGAATTGAACTTGAAGTTATACCTAGTGTATTGGGGGTGGCAACAATATGGGATAAGGATATTTTAATTTACTGCATAAGCCAAATTGTAGAAGGACAAAATAGAGGGCGTACGGATATATCTAAAACAGTTAGAATTACGGTTTATGACTATCTTAGAGCCACTAATAGGTCTACTGCTGGTTCAATCTATGAACGCTTACCAGTATCTCTTAATCGTTTGGCTGGTACGCGGATTAGAACGAATATAAAAACGAACGGAGAAATAATAAAAGAGGGATTTGGATTAATTGATAAATGGAAAATCGTTGCAAAATCCCCAACTGATGAACAGATGACTGCTATTGAAATCACACTATCAGATTGGCTTTATAGTGCAGCAAAAGGGAAAGATGTATTAACGATTGATAGAGACTATTTTCGTCTTCGTAAAGGGTTGGAGCGTAGAATATATGAGCTTGCAAGAAAACACTGCGGAAAGCAAAAAAAGTGGAAAATTAGACTTAAGCTGTTGTACAAAAAATCAGGATCAAAGTCTACGATAAAAGAATTTAGAAGAAATATCAAAGAAATAATTAGCTGTAACCATTTACCAGGGTATAGAGTTTACTTTATCAATGACCGTGATTTAGTCGTGTTTTACAGTAGAAATGGAAACGATGAGTTAATCAAAGATGTAATTCAAGGCACTCTACTTTAATATTTAACTTATTCTCTGCCTTATATTCTGTAAGGCATTAATATAAAAACAATATTTTATTTTTCTAGTGTGGGTTCTATTAAAATTTCCCTTTTATTATCTAATACATTGTCATTTTATGATTAGCCTAGACTAGACTATATTGTGAATAGTATCGTACTATCACCCACCTCATCCTGTGGATTGTATCGTACTATCACCCACCATAGGAATGAAACTACTATCGTACTATCACCCACTAAAACTTGTTTAAGCTATTGATATAGCTATTTTTTTGAAAGTGTAACTCGCGCGCGTGCACGCGCGTTTAACTTAAACATATTAATAACAATAAATGGGGTTTGTGTCACACACCAAAGGTGCTTCTTATTGGAAGCGCTCCCCTTAAATAGGGTGATAATCTACTGCTTGAATAGTGCTGTATAATAAAAAATATTTTATTTTTTAAGGTGGTACTAAATGGATAGGTATAGTTCTGATTTTTGGGTTCGGTTTTCACCGATCCTTTTTCTTATATTCTTGGGCTTACTTATTCTTTGGATAAAGTGGCCTGAAGAGAAAGCTAGAATGAAACAGCGCAGAGAAGCCAGAGAAAAGCGAGAAAATAATAAAGACAGTGCAGCTGATCTTGCGATAGTTACTATGCCTATCTGGATGGATAGTGAATCTAACTCAGATTTAAGTTCTGGCTCAAATGCAAGCAGTAGCGATTCTGGAAGTAATAGTTCATCGTCATCTAGAGACTGGGATTTTTTTCTTTAAAGTTAGATTGATTAAAATCCTATAGTTTTCATTGGTTAATGAGCTGCAATGACCCATTGGGTTTAATTCATTAAATCCTTGCTAACTCTTAGTATTTTTAACGAGGGAGTCAAGTTGAATCGTGTTGTTCTATTCTGCTTTACTCCCTCGTTCAAAATACTATTTCTTTTGCCTTCGGCGAGGTTACAGGAAGAACGGCATCTCATGCTCCGTCTCTTTCTATTTTGTAAAAAATGAAAGTGACGGAGTGCGAAACCACTGATAACAGTCATGGCATATAGGACTTAGAGTAGCCTAACTTGTGCAAGTGTCTTTTTAAAGATAGAATGAATACATAAAATGTTTTACTGTTCATTAAAAACAGATGTTTTCTTACAAAGTGTTTAAGCGAGAAAAAGGTTCTAACCTGACACTAAATTGCTACAAAATATGCTTGAAAGAGCAAAACTGTCACATCAATAATTCTTAAGAATTAAAATTTATTTACTGCAGTAATTGCGGTACTAAGCCCTTTTACAAAAAATATCTGCTGATAAGTGGTACAGAGACTAATTCGACCACTGCGCCAGCAGTCCGAATTTATAGTCTCGTGTGCTTTTTTATTAATCGCGCGGGAGGAAAAATATAGCGCAAAAACAACGAAAGAGTTAGTCCAGACCTTAAGAAAATTTATATGATTTTTTAAGGGATCATTGCAAAAAATACATTCAGCTACGGCTCAATATATTTGGCAATTTAATTACATTAAACAGTATTTAATGCCGTGCATTCTTTATGAATGCCAATGGGAGAATTATAATTTTTGAGGTTAGCTTATGTCACATCGCACAGATTATCAGCTTAAAATGATACTAAAATACAATAAGGATGGCAGTCAAAATACTTGTGAAACTCGACACCAAAATTTGACAAGATTCATTAAGCATATGCAAGAAAAACGAGGTTATTCTAATCATTGGGATTTGCATAAACTTGGTAAAAAAGAAATACATCGCTATGTCCATGATCTCAAAAATAGAGGTTTAGCACATCGTACTATCGAAAATAATTTAAAAGATATTCGTTGGTTATCAACCAAGGTTAATCGGGAGAATTTTATGCCATCAAATCGTGATTGTGGACTTAAAAAGCGTTCGTTCAGCAATGTTAATAAGGCTATTCGCCTGAATACTTCGCATTTGTCTAGGATGGATAAACGGATGCGGCTTATCAATAGGCTAAAAGCAGAATTTGGATTAAGAGAGAAAGAAGCGCTTAAATTTGGTCATAAGTTTGCAACGGCACAAGCTGGAAAGATTTTTCTTAAAGATACTTGGTGCAAGAATGGTCGTCCTCGCACTGTCGAAATCGTAAATAATAGACAGGAACTGCTTTTGATAGAGATAGGGGAATTTCAAGAAGCGCATGGAGATTACTCGATGATTCCCCATGAATTGAAGTTCAATACTTACCGTAATTATATTCAAGCCAATAGTAAAGAAATAGATATTAAAGGGCATTCATTTCGCCATCAGTGGGCGCAAGATCGATTTAAGCAGCTGAGTGGGTTAGATTGTCCAATTGCAGGAGGGTCTTGTTATACGGGTTTAAGTGGCATCGAAAAAATTCAATGGGATAATGCTTCATATAGGGTGAATAAAGAACTGGGACATGGTGAGGGCAGGATGGATATAACAGCGACTTATATCGGTGTAGGGTGAAAGAACTACTGCTCGTCGTTTGGTTTACTACCCTTGTTCAATGCGATTACCATGTAAATCATTACTCCTAAAAGAGAAGTAACAGTAATAATCATCATTGCTATTCCTAAATCTATTTCAAGGCTCATTACAGTTCCTCTAGTTTGTAATTTCTACGCTCATGCATTGTTATATATTTTCCGACAGTTGGAAATGAAAATCTTAAATTTAAGATTGTTGCATTAGGTTTTCTTCCGTCCAATAGTAGAGCTTATCTTTACTTTTGGGTATGAGAGTCCCCAAAAGTGGGTTTATCTCTGGATCATACATGCTCAAAGGACCTGAGTTAAAACTCGAAGCAATACCTTCAAGTCTCTTTAATAAATTATCACAAGTTTTTTTATTAGTAAAAGAATGTGCGCTTAGTTGTAGTATGAGGTCTTGCCCAATAGATAGATTTGCCGATGCATTGAGTGTTGAGTTGGAATTTAGAAGAATACCCTCTAGTAAGTCATGTAATGTGCGCTGTGTTCTCGTAAGGCAACATTCATAGCCTTTTTGCCATTCTGGTGAAAGAAGCAACTCTTTAGGGTGGTTTTCAGTAGATAATTTTACAGTATCTATAATTTCCATCATATCTCTATCGCTGCGCTTTTCTGTATAAAGCATGGAAAGATAGGCATTTCTTTTTTCTTTTGAGTCAAGTTC
Source organism: Cocleimonas sp. (assembly GCA_036479895.1). Classification (GTDB taxonomy): domain Bacteria; phylum Pseudomonadota; class Gammaproteobacteria; order Thiotrichales; family Thiotrichaceae; genus Cocleimonas. The sequence goes on from JAZGFW010000224.1 coordinate 7,493, forward strand.
AGCAGCAATTTCAAATTTGTTTAGGTTTTTAGAGTTCAATTGTTTTCCTCATTATTGGTATTCCAAGGATGTAATGTATGCTCTAGATCATTTGAATATAAGTCTGCTTCAGAGAATCCGCTTCCGCTACTATCTTTCGAATATCCTTCGGAACTATAAGGTTCTTCCTTATGTTCACCAAGCATATCAAAGACAAGAGCGAGGAAAGCAATTGTTATTTTCCAGGTTGATTTGAAAAGTAATTTCCCTAACTCATATACTACTTTCATGAAACACAAGAGTGTATGTTTCTTATCCATAATGTAACTCCTTGATCTCTATACTAAGTATTCCTTAGTATCTAGGCAAGTAAAAACCTAAGATTATCTTAGTCTCATTTAATGAGGCGATAAAGTGAGTTCTAAAAAGAAAGCAAATTCACCCGTAGGGAAAAGGCTTAGGTCGGCAAGAATGGCTAAAGGAATATCCCAAAAACAACTGGGTATTTTAGCAGGTATTGATGAATTCTCTGCAAGCCCTAGAATAAATCAATATGAAAGAGATAAGCATGTGCCTGATTTTTCTACATCACAACGTCTCGCAAAAGCACTCTCAATTCCTGTTACTTATTTATATGCAGATGATGATGAGCTAGCTGATCTGATTAAGTTATTTTCTACGTCTCAAGATGAAATAAAAAATAAAATACGATCGTTATTAAAACCATCTTGATTTAACTTCTTACTTTAATTGAAGTTAAGTTAAAATCATGTGGAGTCCTTATCTACTGACGAGGCTTTTCACCCCCTACAGATTCTTCTGATGCTTGCAACATACAAGGGGTCGTTCGCAAAGCGTCTTAAGCTTGGCCATACATCTCGTAGAACTTTATTGGTTTTATTTGTATGCTAAAATAACCTTAGTTTATTTGTATTTATATAGATTACTTTTAATTGAGGTTAGCCCATTTCATAAGCATGGAAATAATAGACAACATTACTCACCTCTTTAGGTGATAACTTAAAGCAATCAATAAATCCTGGCACAAAACTAAAAATAGCAGCCTCATGTTTCTCTATCTATGCCTATGAAGCACTAAAAGTGGAGTTGGAAAAAATAGATTCATTAGAGTTTATATTTACTGAACCGACATTCACCCCCTCAAAAGTCACAGACAAAGCCCAAAAAGAACGGCGAGAGTTCCATATTCCAAAACTGGAGAGAGAACGTGGTTTTTACGGCAGTGACTTTGAAATAGAACTAAAAAACAAACTTACTCAAAAGGCTATTGCAAAAGAATGTGCCGACTGGATTAAGCGCAAGCTGTTTTTAAGTCCAATACAGGCTCTTCTCCCATGCAACAATTTGCCTGTATAAATAACACTGACTCTTCAGCAGTCTATCAACCATTACAAGGCTTTACCGCTGTTGATCTTGGCTATCAAAAAGGTAATGCAGTTTCTAATGTAGTTACCAAAATGGATGATGCAGATTCAACGGGATTTTTTCTCAATCTATTTGAAGAAATATGGAATGACAACGATAAGCTAGAAGATGTAACAACACGACTTTCAGAGCATATAGCTATAATATATAAAGAGAACTCACCTGAAAGAATATACTTCATCATGCTCTACAATATTTTTAATGTGTTTCTTGAAGATATAAATGAAGATTTACTACCCAATGATTTAACGGGTTATCAAGATAGCCTGATCTGGAATAAGCTTTATAATTTCCAAAGTGATGCAGCTACAGGTTTAATTAATAAACTTGAAACTTACAATGGTTGTATTCTTGCTGATAGCATAGGTTTAGGTAAAACGTTCACTGCCTTAGCCGTTATTAAATACTATGAGCTACGCAATAAATCAGTGCTTGTGCTATATCCTAAAAAATTAGCGGATAACTGGTTAAACTACAATCAGAACTTAACCACTAACATCTTTATTAAAGACCGTTTTAACTACGATGTACTCTGCCATACTGATCTACAACGTACCAGTGGTGAGTCCTTCGGTATACCCCTTAATCGCATAAACTTGGGCAACTATGACCTAGTCGTCATAGATGAATCACATAATTTTCGTAACAACGATGTTTTTAAAGAAAAAGAAACTCGTTACCAAAGCTTAATGAATCAAGTCATTAAAGCAGGCGTTAAAACAAAAGTGTTAATGCTATCAGCGACGCCTGTTAATAACCGCTTTATGGACTTACGCAACCAACTAGCGTTGGCTTATGAAGGTGATTCAACCAACCTTAGCGATAAACTTAATACCACTAGAAGTATTGACGAAATATTTAAACGCGCACAAAAAGTATTTAATGACTGGTCAGAACTAGCGCCAGAAGATAGAACTGCAGGTTCGATACTTAACGCCCTAGATTTTGACTTTTTTGAATTGCTCGATAGCGTCACCATCGCAAGATCACGCAAACACATTCAAACATTCTACGATACTAGCGAAGTAGGTAGCTTTCCTGAACGGCTTAAACCGTTGTCTTTTCATTGTGCATTAACACAACGGGACGATGTGATTGGTTTTAATGATATTTTTAAAGAATTATCACAATTAAATCCCTTGGGGTTTTATTCCCCGCCCCTTGGGGCGTAAAATGGCTGGATGAGAAAATTCATTCATAAAAGTCACAATGTAACAGTATTACTCTATCATTTGGTTTTCCCTGCAAAATATCGGAGGGTTGTATTCGATAAAGGGGTTGATAGGGCACTATCTGATATTTGTTTAGAAATAGAGGAACGTTACCAAATCCATTTTTTAGAAATTGGAACAGATCATGTGCATTTTCTTGTTCAGTCGGTACCAATGTATAGTGTTACGAAGGTAGTCACTCTTATAAAGAGCTTGAGCGCCCGTGAAATTTTCAAGAAGTGTCCCCATGTGAAAAAGCAACTATGGGGTGGAGAATTTTGGACTGATGGTTTTTACGCTAGTACGGTAGGAAAGCATGGCAATGAAAAGATGATAAGCACTTATGTTAAGAATCAAGGACAAGAATATACAAAGCTACATGAAAGCTACCAACTAACAGTATTCTAACAATACCCCGCTTTTGAGGTACGAAAAAGTCGAGCATAGCGAGAGGGCTTGCCCCGCGGGCTTTTTATTCTTTCTGTGTATGCGCCTATCAGTTATATCCTTCCAAGTCGTTTACAAAAATACGAAGATCAATACGACACAGAAGTAGATGGGGGTACGCTCAAGCAGGTAGACCGAGAAAAAAGCCTAAAATCTTTGATGATCACCAACCTTCTAAAGCGCTTAGAAAGCTCGGTAGCATCATTCAGGTTAACCCTGCAAAAACTACAGGCAAAGCACCAAAACCTACTAACTAAAATTCAAGATTTTACTGACAAAGGCTATGATTCTGGCATCAGTGATTTTGCTTCAGCTTTTGAAGATATAGAAGTGGATGAAGATGACTTTTTAGGATTTGGCAATGATAGTGATAATGGTGGTGACAACGATACCGTAGAAGGAAAAATTCAGATCAAGCTAGAAGATATGGATTTACCCTCATGGCAAGCAGACTTAGGCGGTGATCTCGTTATCATTGAAGCATTACTGGCTGAAATGCAAAAAATCACACCAGCAGATGATACCAAGTTACAACACATCAAAACGCAAATAGAAAGCAAGTTGGCATCACCTATCAACGTAGGTAATAAAAAAGTCATTATATTCACCGCATTTGCAGATACAGCCAATTACCTTTATGACAATCTCTCAACACACTTTTTAGAAGGTAGGCAACTCCATACAGGCTTGGTAACAGGGAGCAGTAGCCCTAAAACCACGTTAAAAAACAGCTATGACTTTCAAGGTATCTTGACTCTGTTTTCACCACGCTCAAAAGAAAAGGATATTATTTTCCCCAATGACCCTTCAGAGCTAGATATTCTTATTGGTACAGACTGTATTTCCGAAGGTCAAAATCTGCAGGACTGAGACACACTCATTAACTACGATATTCACTGGAATCCCGTGCGTATCATTCAGCGTTTTGGCCGCATTGATAGAATAGGGTCACAAAATGAGCGTATCCAGCTTATTAACTATTGGCCTGATATAAGTCTAGATGAATACATTAACTTAAAAGAACGCGTAGAGAACCGCATGGTCATAGCTGATGTGACCGCCACGGGTGATGATAATGTTTTAAGTGCCAAGGCTAACGATATAGCCTACCGCAAAGAACAACTGCGAAAACTGCAGGATGAAGTAATAGAAATGGAAGACGTAAAAACAGGCGTATCCATTACCGACTTAGGCTTAAATGACTTCCGTATGGCCCTGGTCAATTACATCAAAGACAACGGTGATATGGCAAGCATTCCAAGTGGAATGCACGCCGTCGTTCCTGCAAACAATGAAAACGGTTTAGAAGCAGGCGTAATCTTCACGCTACGCAATCGCAATCACGGTGTGAATATTAACCAGCAAAACCGTTTGCATCCCTACTACTTAGTTTATATTGGTCAAAATGGTGAGATAGTCACTAACCATACTCAAGTGAAACGCATACTCGATACCGTGCGTAGCGCCTGTAAAGGCCAAAATGTACCTGATAAGTCAGCCAGTGAAGCATTCAACCAAATCACACAAGATGGTCGCAATATGGATGCCTACTCACAACTGCTAGACCAAGCAATTGCCTCAATGATTGAAGTTAAAGAAGAAGGAGATATAGACAGCCTCTTCACGAGTGATAAAACAACCGCATTGGTCGATACCATCCAAGGGCTTGATGATTTTGAATTAATTAGTTTTTTGGTCATACAGGGTTAAAAATGCTCAATACCCTGTTTGAATACCCCAATCAAAGTGAATTCAACCGCATTGTAGCCAAAGAAAAAATCTATCAATACACTAAACCTAGCACTGCAATAAAAGCGCGATTCAAAGAGCAAGTAGAACGCATAAAATGGCAATACAAACTATCACCAGAAACCATAAATCTACCTGCAAAATACGGTATAAAAGAAATTCAAGTATTTCACCTGTCTTTAAAAACCAAAGACCTGCATGAAAGTGTCTTACGCACCATTGATAAAGCCATCAACTTTCCAATAATATTTCAACTTCATTATAAAGATCAGATTAAAACCAGCATTGCCTACAAACGTCCAAGCGACAGCGATAAGCAACATTGGGTTACAGATGCTTATTTTGAAAGCACCTGGCAACCTATGGATAGCCAGCGAGATGTATTACCTGTAGCCGTTAACCTGGCAAGGCTTTATGAGCAAATACTACGAAGCTATTTATCAGTAGAAGCTAGACAAGATGAAGCACTTAAAAGCCAGATTGAAAGAGTCAATAAAATCAAAGCAAAAAAAATAGAATTGGGTAAACTTCAAAGCAAAATGAATAAAGAAAAGCAGTTTAATCGCAAGGTTGAATTCAATACGCAAGTACGCTCAATTAAAGCAGAACTTGAAGAGTTACAATAACATCTTCTCAAAATAAGTGATTTATGAGAAGATAGATCTATTAATAATCAAATACTGGGCTTTTTGAGCAAATGGAAATACTTTCTCCACATAATCTAAATACGCAAACTATCAACACTGATAGCCCTGCTATTTTAAAAGCACTCATACAGGCTCACCGACAGTTAGCTGAATTAAAAGGCATTGTAAAAAGTATTCCTAACGAAGACATACTCCTTTCAACACTTACCTTGCAAGAAGCTAAAGACAGCTCAGAGATAGAAAACATCATCACCACACAAGATGCTCTGTATAAACACGGCTTGCAAACAGACCTAAGTAATCTTGCAACTAAAGAAGTCGCCAATTATTCAGCAGGCTTGCGCGTTGGTTATGATGCGGTAAAAAAATCAGGCTTACTCACACTCAATAACATACTTGAAATTCAGGCAACGCTTGAAAATAACCAAGCAGGCTTTAGAAAAGTGACGGGTACGGTGTTAAAAAATGAGCAAACAGGCGAGATCGTCTATACCCCACCAGAGCCACAAAATATCCCTGTGCTAATGGATAACCTAGAACAACTTATCAATCAAGACCAGAGCGGTGATGAAAAACAACAAGCACAAGCGCAAACAGACCCACTCGTGCAAATGGCAATCATCCACCATCAATTTGAAAGCATTCACCCCTTCTACGATGGCAACGGTAGAACAGGGCGTATTATCAATATACTCTACCTAATTAAAGCAGGCTTGCTAGACTCTCCTGTTTTATATCTTAGCCGTTATATTAATCACAGCAAAGATGAATATTATCGTTTATTACAAGAAACGCGAGATACTCAAAACTGGGATAATTGGATTATTTATCTACTCAAAGGGGTGGAACAAACAGCAGCACACACCATACGATTAATAGAAGATATTAAGCTCTTATTGCAAAAGCAGAAACATGAAATACGCAATCACTTTAAATTTTACAGCCAAGACTTAATCAATAATATTTTTCATCACCCTTATACCAAAGTGTATTTTTTAGAACGCGATATGCAAGTCTCTCGTGCTACTGCTACACGTTATTTAGATGCTTTGGCACAACATGGTATTTTAGAAAAACACAAACTAGGGCGAGAAAATTATTATCTTAATAAAGAGCTAGTTACCTTATTATTCAACATCCCTGTTATTCGATAAACCATTAGCCAATTTTAATTAGAGAACCCTATGGATAAACTAGACACACTAGATATGCACATCCCTGACTTTACTAACCAGAATATTGAAAAGCTGGCAGAACTATTCCCTAACTGCGTCACCGAAGCTAAAGATGGTAAGGGTGAACTCCAAAAATCCATAGACTTTGATCTGCTTAAACAAGAGCTTTCTAGCAATATTGTTGAAGGTCCGCGTGAGCGTTATCAGCTTAATTGGCCAGGCAAGCGCGAGGCTTTATTAACTGCCAATACACCTATCACCAAAACACTGCGCCCCTGCCGTGAAGGAAGCGTGGATTTTGATACCACTGAAAACCTATTTATTGAAGGCGATAATCTGGATGCGCTCAAGCTCTTGCAAGAGACGTATCTGGGCAAGGTGAAAATGATGTTTCCTTTTCGACTCATGCTCTGCACAAACTGGTATAAATCTAAAGTTTCACGAAAGGGCATAACTACAATACTGACTACCACGATCTGAATGAAAGAGTACACCTTCAGGATAGCCTCGATTGACTAAAGCCATGTTTAAAGCATTACATACAAGCGATGCTTTCATGTTACGAGACATCGACCAGCCCACCACCTTTCTTGAATAAAGGTCAATTACAGTAGCAAGATAGAGCCAGCCTTGAGCCGTGTGGATATAAGTAATATCACCCACCCATTTTTGATTAGGCTTTGTCGCATCAAACTCTCTATTGAGGATATTAGATGAAATCAAAAAATCATGGTCGCTATCTGTTGTTACTTTAAAGGCTTTGTATTGCTTGGCTTTGAGGCCTTTAATGATCATTCGTCGCCTTATACGTTCTTTTTGATTTTTGGCGAAGTATGCCGCTGCCTTTTTTAATATATCTATCTCCTCTTGACGAAACGCTAGCTCTTTTTTCATCGCGTGGAGTTCTTTTTCTAACTCTGCTTGAGTCTTCTTAGTGTTTTTACGCTTGGGCTTTTCAGTCATCAGTTCCTCACTCATCCAATTACGAAACGTACTGGGGTTAATGCCTAAGTCTAGGGCAATTTCTTGATGTGATCGATGACTTTTAATGGCTAAAGCGATTGCTTCAGCTTTGAACTCTTGGGTATATCTTCCCATGGGAACCTCTCATTTTTAATGATAAAAAGTCTCCATTAAAATGGGGGCACTCCAGAAGTTGGAAGTCACAGATCATGGGTGCAATTTTTATAATCAGATTAATTACTAGCAACTACCTTTTGGCATTGCACTCCAAGCCCCTCTATCCCAAGGTCAATCACATCTCCTGGCTTCAGATATATTTCTGGTTTTTGACCCAAACCCACACCAGGAGGTGTACCGGTGGAAATAATATCACCAGGCTGCAACGACATAAACTGAGATAAATGAGACACAATTGCTGCCACACCAAAATGCATCGTGTTAGTTGAGCCGTTCTGAAAACGATGCCCGTTTACATCCAGATGCATCGATAAGTTTTGAGGGTCTTCAATCTCATCACGTGTCACCAACCAAGGACCAATCGGGCCAAAGGTATCAGCTGATTTTCCCTTTACCCACTGTCCAGAACGATGCAATTGGAAATCTCGCTCACTTAGATCATTAACAACGCAATAACCAGCAACATGCGATAACGCATCAGCTTCTGACACATATTTAGTTTCTTTACCGATGACCACACCCAGTTCAACTTCCCAATCCGTTTTGACCGATCCTCGTGGGATTTCAACTTGATCATTTGCGCCAATAATAGAAGATGTTGCTTTGAAGAATATCACCGGCTCCTCAGGCAATTCCATTCCACTTTCAGCGGCATGATCTGCGTAGTTCAAACCAATACAAATAAATTTACCAACCTTACCAACACAAGGACCAATTCTCGTAGAAGCATCCACGGCTGGGAACGTAGAGTGATCGACGCCTCTTAATTCCGATAAAGCCTCGTCACTAAGAGAAATTCCGGAAATATCATCAATATATCCTGAGAGGTCGCGAATAATTCCGTCTTCATCCAGAAGACCGGGTTTTTCAAAGCCTTTTGAACCGTGTCGAAGTAGTTTCATGTGTGTATATATCCTTTAAGGAGAATTAGTTATATTGGTTTAAACTGACCAGCCGCCATCAATGACATGTGTTTGCCCAGTGGTAAACGCGCTAATATCGCTCGCTAAATAAAGCGCTAAAGCGGCAATTTCATCTGATGTACCAATTCGACCCATCGGTTGACGAGCGACGAAAGCCTCCATCGCTTTTTCGTAATCTCCAGTAGCACGCAGACGATCGTGTAAGCTTGGGCTGTCAACGGTACCAGGGCAAATTGCGTTACAACGAATACCTTGAGTGATAAAGTCGGCAGCAATCGATTTAGTCATACCAATAACAGCTGCTTTGGATGCACAATATGCAAAACGGTTTGGAACACCTTTGATTGATGATGCCACCGATGACATATTGATTATAGAGCCACCACCATTTTCCAACATGCCTGGCAAAACAAGTCGAGCAAGTCGATACATCGCCTTCACATTCAAATCGAAACTAAAGTCCCACTCAGACTCGCTACTCTCTAAAATAGAGCCACTAGCCACAAAACCCGCACAATTGAAAAGCACATCCAGCGTACCAATTTCAGCAAGCGTTTTTTCAACCAACGCAGCATCCGTGACATCCATCAAGAGAGCAGTAACACCCTCTATTTCTTTCAGTTCAGCCAATGATTCTTTATGGATATCGCAGGCAAATACCTCAGCCCCATGTGCAACAAACAATTCAACCGAAGCTCGTCCAATACCTTGACCTGCAGCGGTGATAAGAATTTTTTTACCTAAAAGGCTTTGCTCTAATGCCTGCATTCTATTTTCCTATTTCAATTAGTTTATAAACAAAACTTGTATCCGTTATTATCACAGTCTTGTCTATTTTTTGATTATTAAATTTTAAATCACACCTGTCACGACTGACTAGCACAACCTAAAGCTCCATACCAATTCAAGCTCAGCAGAAGAACTATTGATATATTACATGTTGATCACTGGTAAATCAATGACAACTAGCGCTTAAATAACCGCGTCAGCTAAATAGACTAGGCTTTAACGACAACTCAATAGCATGCAATTTTACTCTTCGAGTGTGCTTTTATGATTATTAGTTTCACCCTATTCTAGCCATTAATTAAAACTCAGCTCAGCTTTTATTTATTTTCTTTGCTGTAATAACAGTCAAAGTACTGGAATTAATAGTCAAAATAGCATTGCTTTTATAGCAATTAAAATAATAGTTTTTTCCTTTTACTTCAATATCCTCGAGAGGTGTTGATAAAATGATACCACGTAAATAAGCCTCTGTTTCAGCATCTGAAAATTGAATAACACCCAGGTTTCTCTTTATTCTCAAAAAACCCATAGGCGTATTTCTAAAGCTTTCAGATATTGATCTTTTTAGGGGCTCATTCATATATTCACACATAGACTCTATCACTTAAATAATTATTAATTCCTTCAATCAACACACTCGAAAAGAAGATCGGAGAATTTTTGTTGACCTTCTTCATTGAAATGAAGATCATCGTAACGCCACTGCCTTCCAATGTTATCGGTATCAGGACCGCAAATCACACCCTTTTTTTCAGCCATCTTTTTTTGTGCTAAGCGAACATCCTCATTGAGTTCACCTAACCTATAAGAAGCGACACAGACAATGATTTGCGCAAAAGGCAACTCAAAACCAATACTCGAGACAATCTTGGTTAAATGACCCAGATAATAACCATAGCCACTTCTTAGTGCCGTATCTTTTTCGCCTTGATGCCAAAAAACATGGGTCACCTCTAGCTCTGCATGATGAGCTCTGACACACGCATCTAAAAACACCTGAAAGTACTTCCCATTTGGAGACCAGTCTGCCACAGCAGCACCATCAACAGCAATTGGAATAAAAACCACCTCATCACACACATCACGGGCAATCAATTTTGATCCTAGCCGTGTCCAAACACTTCCACCATCACCAGAAGCACCGGGAAGTGGATCAGATGCTCGAACAAGCTCAAGCCCCTTTAAAACCTTAACAGCATTAGGAGCTACCATTTTGATATCTCCATGATTTGCCGCATTGGATTGACCCATACAGATCGCCACCATCTTCTTTGGTATCTTTTCAATCATTTAGATTTATTCCATTTCATGCATTAGGCAACGCAGATTCTATAATCCAGAACAATCAACGACAACTATGTTGCAACTACTACAGTATCTTTGACAATAATAATTATAGATTAGTTAGAATAAGCGATTATTCTTAATCACCAAGCCTTCGACAACAGTTCTAAATTATTGCCACATCAATTAGTTTTTAAGTCTTGCTAGCAATCACCACAGTCAAAATTTTAAAAATGATGGTGAGTTACTCAATTGGCCAAAACCAATTACCGAGCAACACTTTTTAGATTCACGCCTCGGTAGATAGATAGTGAAGAGAATACCTTGCGTAATCTCTGTAGCTATCAATTCCAGCATAGTAAAAACGGTATTTTTATTGATATTTATGAGCGCCTAAACCATTTGTTTTTTCTTCAACCCAGACCAAACAGTCTATTTAAGAAACTGTCAGTACAATTGAAATTGGGCATTACAGGAATACCCAATATTCAACAGCTAACTAAATTAATTAAACGAAAAATCCTTTACTGCGCGGCAGACAATGCGGCCTTCTCTTTTTTGCGATCCCTGAGGGTTGACCAGATTACCCAACCAATTAGCAGCACATTAACAACCAATAAAGTTGCCGCGATCGGGCGATCGATAAAAATCCAATAACCTTCTCGTGAAATCAACAACGACCGACGAAGATTATTCTCAAGCAATGGCCCAAGAATTGTACCAATAACTATCGGCGAAAGAGGAAAGTTAGCGATGCGCAGAACAATCCCAACGAGTCCGAATCCGAGCATTGCCCACAAGTCAAAAATAGACGATTGCAGAGCGAATGTGCCAACAACACAGAGTATCAATATAACTGGAATGAGTTTGGATTTTCGTACGCGCAACACATAGACAAAGACCGGCGTTAACAATATTCCACAGATCAAAAGTGCCACATTCGACGTTAGATAAACGAGGAAAATACCACCCACAAGCTCAGGTTGCTGCTCAAACAAAGTGGGGCCAGGGAAAAAACCAAAAATCAACAGTGTAGCGATCAACAATGCCGCAGCAGCGTCACCTGGAATACCCAAAGCTAATGACGGAACAAGCGCACCTCCCACAGTTGCATTATTTGCACTTTCGGTAGCGACAACACCACCTTCTGCTCCCTCGCCGTACTTTTCCTCGGGTTTTGCCGCGTTCTTAGCAGCAGCATAGGCCACGAATGAACTAATAACACCACCCGCTCCCGGTAATATACCGAAAAAAGTACCAATAAACGATGAGCGAAACAGGTTTTTCCAATGTTTGAACACCATTTTGAGAGAACCAAAGTGTGCCCGTACAATATCTATTTTTGGTCTACTGGTTAAATCTTTGCCCGCAAATTGAAACACCATTTCAGATATTGCAAATAGACCGACAACAATAGAAACAAGATGGAATCCATTAAGCATATGGTGACTATCAAAGGTAAATCGGTACCCAGTCGAAATCTGATCGGTTCCAATGGATGCGAGCAAAAGCCCCAAACACCCCGATAAAACCCCTTTCAAAAAGGACTCATCAGACACAGATGCAATAGCAAGCAAACCCGTAATAGCGAGCATGGTGAATTCTGGCGGGCTAAAGCTTCTCGCAAAAGTCGCCAAAATAGGAGACAAAGTAATCAAGACAATGCCACCAATAATTCCACCGACGGCAGAGGATGATATAGCCAAGCCAATAGCATCACCGGCACGGCCTTTTTGAGCCATCGGATAGCCATCAAACAATGTCGCCGCGGCCAATGGCGTACCGGGAATCCTGAGCAATATTGCAGAGATAGAACCGCCACATGAACCACCAACATAGATGCCCAACAACAGAGCCATTGCCGTAATAGGCTCCAGATTAATGGCGACTGGCAATATCAACACCATACCCATTAAGGGACCAAGTCCAGGCATAGCACCAACCAACAGACCAAAAATAATACCTGCGAAGATCAGCAGAATGACCAAAGGAGAGGAAAAAAGGCCTAAGCCCTGAGAAATTGAATCAATTAGCATAGTCGGTTCACCACGGAATATTGATCGAGAACACACCACCCGGAAGGACGAGTCTCAGAAAGTTTTCGAAAAGGTACGCGATCAATAACGCGACAGAAGTTGAGAATAATATATTAGAAATAATTTTCCTATCACCACAAATATAGGTAACTAGGAATAAAAATGGCATGGTCGTTAGATGGTATCCAAGCACCCCTAAAAGGTACAAATACAAACTAAAAAGACCAACCAGTTTTAAAGGAAGAATTAGCTGGTGCAGGCTTTTAAAGGGCAGCTCTGCCGTATTGCGTTTTATTTCCAGCGTTAATTGAACCACACGAACACACACAATCACAATGATTAGGATAGCCACGCCTCGTGGGTAAAAAGCAGCGTTATGAAAGGGATCGCCGCTAGCGATCCCTTGATCAACCAAGTCTGTACTGATCTGCTGAAACACCACGGCAACGAGGGCAATAAAAAAAACAAGTGCTAGCCACTCAGCGTAGTATCTATTCAGCTTCATATTTCATCCTTACAAACTTGGGTTTTTAAAAACTCAGTTAAGTTGACCTAGTGGTCATTACTTACGTAGCTTCTTCATCTCTTCTTCTTCCCAGATAAGACCATCACCAACACTAGTGATTTGCTTAGAAACGGCACCAACAACTTCATTGTACTCATCATGATCCCACGCAAGAGGAGTCCAACCAATCGCGCTCAATTTAGCGATTACAGCTTCATCGTTCATTGCTTTCGTCATTGCAGCACGTAATACAGCAACTTGTGCAGCAGGTGTATCTTTATGAACTACCCACCAGTTCCAACCTAATGGACCTAAGCCGCTAAGACCTAAATCAAGGTCCAAGTCTGTAATGTTGTCCGCACCGTCAAACAGCGCTTTAACTTTAGGAAGTTCTGACAAAATCAAACCGATTTTGAAGCCTTTCTTGTCTGCAATGTAAGCACCAGGATTAACAAAAACGAAATCCAAAACACCCGCTTGAAGATCTTTACGCGCTTCGCCGTCTGTTGCATAAGGAACAACCTGAGCAACAACACCAAATGCTTTTAGTGCTTTTGCAATAACCTTATGCGGTAGGTTTCCAGCAGTACCAGAAGAGTAACGTAACTCACCTGGATGCGCCTTACCATATGTCATCATTGCCTTGAATGAATCAAAACGATCATCACCAACACGTGTTGCAATGGCGAATGCAGCCGCTACACCTGAGTGTAAAGGTTGAAAGTCTTTATAAGTCCAGTCAGCTTTTCCACTAGCAGGTGCACTCACTAAAGGAGCAACCCAACCAGAGATCATGGTGTAACCATCTGCAGGGCGAGCCATAGCAGTTTTAAAAGCTTTTGTTCCACCAGCGCCTGGCGTTGGGATTAATGTCACAGGAACTTTCAGGTTCTTACCAACAGCGTCTGCGATGATCTGATCCGCTGCTAAAGCATTACCTGGACCCCATGGGAAAATAGTTTGTACAGGGCGCTCAGGAAAATCTCCCGCACTGACAGACGACGTAGATGCAAAGACTGACATACTACAAACACATAGCAGTGCAATTTTTGCGAATTTACTTTTAACACTTTTCATTATTACTTACTCCTTTTTAAAAACAAAATCTCCACGCCAGACCTAAAAGCATTACCACTCTGATCCGATTGAAGCCTTATACAACACCCATTACTGGAACAGAAAATGAGTAATCATTTAGTCAGAGATTTTCCATACGCGCCACCTATACGGCCCATATTCCGAGCACATACATAGACAGTGCTAATCACTCACTAATCAACCAATGATCGATCAATTATTGATAATAGTCAAGTTATTATGCCTACAAGCTTCGATATAGAAGGGCTTGGCGTGCTCAGCTCAGCCACTCAACCTGAGTCAACCTGAGTCAACCTGAGTCAACCTGAGTCAACCTGAGTCAACC
>JAZGFW010000225.1:0-19827 GCA_036479895.1 Cocleimonas sp.
TCAACCTGAGTCAACCTGAGTCAACCTGAGTCAACCTGAGTCAACCTGAGTCAACCATACCAATAATACACGTAAAATAAAAAACATTATTCTTCAATGCGCTTCCAAAACTCAGGGTCAGTAACAGGACTTTTAAGGCCCGCCAAGTTATCTCTCAACCGCTTGGAACCACTATTACCAAGTAAAACAGATACCACCAAAGGGTGCCTCACCGGAAAGGCAAGCGATGCGTTAGCGAGTGTAGTCCCATGACTTTCACAGATTTGTTCAAGCTCATTGACGCGCTGAATTACAGACTCAGGCGGGCTCCCATAATCCCAGTGAGCACCCTCAACGGCCCCCGTAGCCAAAATCCCAGAATTAAACACGCCACCAATCACAAGCTTGATTGAATGCTGCTGACAAAGCGGCAAAAGATTTAATTCGGCTGTTCGATCAAGCAAAGTATAACGACCAGCTAATAAGATCAAATCCAAATGAATCTTACCAATCAATTGCTCGCATACTTCGACCTCATTAACGCCCAGCCCTACAGCCTGAATAGACCCATCACTACGCAGTTGATCCAATGCACGCCCTCCGCCTTCCAGCAATTGATTTAGCGTTCGATCGGAATCTTCTTTATGAGTTCTCTCCCCTATATCATGCACATACAAAATATCAATTTTATTCAAACCCAAGCGCTGATAACTATCTTCTACAGACCGCATTATTCCATCATAGGAGTAATCATAACGCTGATCAAATGGCAAAGGATCAACAAACCCATTCAATTGACTAATAGGTTGAGCGCTAGGGCTCAACAATCGGCCAACCTTCGTTGAAATAACGTAACTGTCGTCAGGCTTATCCCTCAAGAAATCACCCAGAATTCTCTCGGCCTTACCCTGCCCATAATGAGGAGCGGTATCAAAATACCGAATCCCGCCATCCCACGCAGTCTCGAGTGTTTCAAATGCCTGTTTCAAACCAACAGCCTGATATAGACCTGCAATTGAAGCCGTCCCAAAGGAAACTGGCGTTAAATTATTTATATTCATGCTAAAAATTACAACCTCTGGCCTGTTTCGGCGCAAAAAATATGTACTCGGCTTTGATCGAAGGAAAAAGAAACTTCCTCCCCCACAATCAAGTCGACCCTGCCTCTTAGCGCTGCCAGAAACTCAACACCCTTAATACTACATGCTACGAGCGTTTCAGCACCGGTTGACTCTATCGTAGTCACTTGCGTGGTAACACCCTCGCCTTTACGTGATAACTCTAAATGCTCGGGACGAATACCAAATGTGACATTTCTACCCGGCGTGATCTGATTAACAAAATCAACTTTTTGCCCATCTTGCAATCTCACGCATTTGCTATCAATGACCTCTACAGGAACCAAGTTCATCGAAGGAGAACCAATGAAAGACGCTACAAATTTATTACTTGGCGTATCATATAACTCTAAAGAGCTACCAACCTGAGACACATGCCCACCATCGAGTACTATAATTTTGTCCGCCATAGTCATGGCTTCGACCTGATCATGGGTCACATAAACAATCGTCGTTTTTAGCTTTTTGTGTAGAGCCTTGATTTCAGACCTCATCCTGACTCTCAACTTAGCATCAAGATTTGATAACGGCTCATCAAACAAAAATACCGAAGGGTTGCGTACAATTGCCCGTCCCATCGCCACTCGCTGACGCTGCCCACCAGATAATTGCCTAGGGTAACGCTCCAGTAAATCATGAAGCCCCAATATACTAGCCGCGGAGTCGACTTTTTGCCGAATAATTGTTTTTGAAATCTTAGCTAGTCGCAGCGAAAAACCCATATTAGCAGCAACTGTCATGTGCGGATAAAGCGCATAGTTTTGAAAAACCATTGCAATATCTCTATCCTTTGGAAGCAAATCGTTAACTATACGCCCGTCAATAGAGATAGTTCCCGCCGTTATACTTTCAAGACCAGCAAGCATTCGCAATAAGGTTGACTTCCCGCAACCTGACGGCCCTACCAATATTGTGAACTCACCAGATTCAATATTGATATCCACGCCCTTAATTACGGAAACATCACCATAATCCTTCGTTATACCCTTAAGCTCAATTGTACTCACTTATGCACCATCAATTGCACGACGTAAAGCCGTATTAATATGATTAGTTACTGCATTGTCTGCACTATCTGCATCCCCACGCGCGCAACACTCCAAAATCTCGACATGCTCACTAAGTGCGCCCAGCACACGCTCTGCAGAAAACCGTATATTGACTCGAATCAACCGCAATCGTGTAGCATTGACTTGGTAAATTTCCGTAAGCAGGCTATTGTTCATTTTTTCAATAATCAAATCATGCATTCGCCAATCCACTTCAATTGCCCTTTCCAGAATCTCGTCCGAGACCTCTTTCTCGGCAGAAGAAAGCAAAATACAGGACTCCTCCAGTAGGCTTTGCGCTTCTTCTTGATGATTCTCCGCAAAATTCCGAACTGCGTCCTTTTCTAAAATCTTTCGGATTTGGAATGCCTCTCGGATAAATCGAGTTGTAATATCAGTAATCTGGATTCCGCGCTGGGGATGAACCTTCAGCAATGTTTCATGCTGCAGCTTCTGTATCGCTTCTCGAGCAATACTAAGAGGCACACCAGCAAGTGTCGCAAGCTCACGCTGAGTGACAAACTGACCGGGCTTCAATTCGCCCGTCATCAATCTTTCTTTAAAGCTCTCATAGGCAGCAATACGGGTCATATAAAATTCCTCTCAAATACATCATTAAATTCGCCGCCGTTTTCCATAAAATAAGACTTAAGCCTCCATATCCTTGTAGACATCCATCACATAATCGAGCATCATAGATCTGTTGTCAATTACTGATTGATCAGTAATTGATTAAACCTCAACCTCAACCACAATGGCCTTTTTTATGAACTTTATTAACTTTGATAGAATGCGGGTATTCGCGGTGGCAGCAAAACCGCCGTCTGGGCCCGTATCGTCACTCGGCAATATGCCCACGCGAAACGGCCTGCTTATCGAACTAACAACACCTGAAGGTGTCGTCGGGTGGGGCGAGGTGTGGTGTAACTTCCCACCAAGAGGAAGCATCGCTAAACTCAACTTACTTGTTGATGTGATTGCACCAGAACTAATCAATACCAACTTTAATAGCTGGACTGATATTCGACCCTACCTAGAAAAACACTTTGAACGCATGATCATTCATACTGGCGAGTACGGCCCATTTAAACATTGTTTCGCTGCCATTGATACGGCGGCGGCGGATATTGCCGCACGAATAGCGGGAAAACCATTAGCAAGATTTCTGGCTGCCGATTCATCTGAAAACGTAAAGGTTTATGCCAGCACCCCCGATGTTCGAAACATGGCCGAAGCAATACCCGCGTTGTGTGAGTCTGGACATAAAGCAGTAAAACTCAAGATCGGTTTTGACGAATCAGCCGACATTGAGCTGTTAAAACGCTTCCGTGAGGTGGCACCCCACGACATGACTCTTATGGTCGACGCTAATCAAAACTGGTCGGCTGCCGAAGCTAAAAGCGTGATTGATGGGATTAAAGAATTCGATGTGGCATTCGTTGAGGAGCCATTACTCGCAAGTGACCCTTTATCTGACTGGACATCACTAGCTCAGTCATCAAATATTTCACTCGCTGCCGGGGAGAATATATGCTCCGCCAGCTCGTTCAAAGAATTTGTATCCCTCAAGGCAATCGGCGTAATTCAGCCTGATGTCACAAAATGGGGCGGTGTAAGCGGCGCAATGGAAGTTGGCCGACATGCAATCAGTAACAATGCTGCTTGCGCCATTCATTACATGGGGTCTGCCCTGGGGTTAGCCGCCTCACTGCACGTTCGAGCCGCTATCGGCGAAGACGGCCCTGTTGAACTAGATGCAAATATTAATCCGCTTCGCACTGACCTCGGTGACATTTCCGTAACGCCCAATCAAGGGCGCCTGAAATTACCCAGAGGAAATGGTTTGGGCTTTGTTCCTGACATGTCTGCGCTCAAATTATATCAAGTCGGTTCTGCGGAAGTTACGTAAAGATACAATTACTATAACCCAAAGGAGAAACACCATGATTAAACTACTTTGTCGATCACTTATTTTAGGTGGTCTGTTAATAGGAGCCGCGGCTTGGGCTGATACCCAGCTAACTTTTCGTTTTAATGATTCTGAACGCAAAGAGATGAGGGCCGCTCTGGACGAGTTTGAGGCCGCAAACCCTGGCATTAAAGTCAAATTACAAACAACATCTTGGAAGGATGCACGTGATCAGTTCTTGCGTGAATCAGCTGTTGGTCAAGGCCCAGATGTAGTGCATATCGCTTTTGTTTGGACACAGGAAATGGCAGAAGCTGGAGCCGTGAAATCGATTGAAGAAATGACTCAATACGGAAAATTTGATAACGGTTTTGATGACTTTATTGCCACTGACTTGACTAAATTCAAAGACAAGTCTTGGGGAATCCCTTGGACTGCAGGAACCTTCGCGATGGTTTATCGCACTGACGTCATGAAAGCGGCCGGAATCAATGAGTTGCCTAAAACATGGACGGAAATGTTGGACAACAGTCGTACCATCAAGAAGAAAACAGGGAAAACTGGGTTCGCATTCGCTGCTGCTCACCAAGTGTGGTTTCCGGTTAACTACTACTTATGGTCCAACGGTAGCGCTCTCGTAGTCGAAGACGGTAAAGGTGGCTACAAACTAGGCGTTACGCAAGACGAGCTGGTCAAGGCGATAAATTACTTCAAAAGCTACATTGATGAGGGCCTAGCCCCAAAGTCGATGCTTTCTATAGACGTGCCTCATGACCCAGCAATTTTACAAGCATTACTGGACGGTAGTCAGGCGATGGCGCTTATGCCACAAAATACTTATCGTCAACTTCTGGCTGCTTATAAAGAAGCGAATCCAGGCAAGCCTACGCCATTTAATTCT
Organism: Cocleimonas sp.; assembly: GCA_036479895.1. Classification (GTDB taxonomy): domain Bacteria; phylum Pseudomonadota; class Gammaproteobacteria; order Thiotrichales; family Thiotrichaceae; genus Cocleimonas. The sequence goes on from JAZGFW010000225.1 coordinate 4,957, forward strand.
GGCGTCATGATGGCTGGTTCCACTGCACCTAGCACTCACTTGGGTGGCAGAACTTTGGTAGTAAACTCGAATACAAAGCACCCCGCGGAAGCATGGAAGCTTACTCAGTTTCTAACTAAAGCTAAGCTGTTTGAAAAGTATTACGTCAACCAGATGCCTGCGCAAAAGTCTTTGCTTAGCCAGATCGCATACCCACCTGAAGAAAAGGGATTTTCTGAACAGCTGATAAAACACTCTCGAACTTGGGGTGCTTACGCAGATAGTGGTGCAGGTATTGGTCAAATGTGGAACTTAACATCACGCGCCTTTGGTTCCGCACTTTCAGGACAAACACCACCCGAAGAGGTTGCTAAAAACCTCTTGGTCGAAATCCAGCGCCTTATCGACAAATAGAAGTGGTTACCCGGGATCAGGCTTATAGATATTTTAATTACATTTAAACACCTGCCCCCTCCCGTTGACTGGCGCGATAAATCGCGCTAGTCAACTTATTAGAGATTTTTGCACGAAAGGCATAACGGATTAACAATACTTGAATTTCCCCTATCTCCCTAAAGACAGGCGAAATCACACATTTTTTATCTCGCTATATTCTCGTGCAAAGACCTTTACTAAATGAGTAGCAAAATGAAACTTTCGCCAATTGCCCAAGAGCGGCTAACAATATTTTGGATGTTATTTCCAACATTTCTGATTTTGTTTGGCTTCTACTTCTATCCTACCCTCTATAATTTAGAGCTGAGTTTTACTGATATAACCCTGCTAAAGCTTCGCCAAGGCGGCGACTTTGTCGGTATGGAAAATTACAGTGAATTCTTGAGCAGCTCAAGCTTTCTTGATATTGCTATCAACACTGTTTTATGGCTCACGGCAATATCCGTCGCATGTCGATTGATCCTCGGATTGGCGATGGCGCTCTTATTAAATTCAAAGTTCTTGCAAGACATGAAAATGACTACCGTTGCAAGGCTTATCCTATTAGTACCTTGGGCAACACCTCCTGTTGTCGCTGTTATCGCATGGCGATGGTTATTTGATCCAACCCATGGTGAAATCAACTCATTGCTATTATCCACGGGACTTATTTCAGATCCAATTGCGTTTCTTGCGGACCTTACCACTGTGTGGCCAGCCATTATCACCATCATAGTCTGGAACACCACTCCATTAATTGCGGTCTCATTGCTTGCAGCCATGCAATCCATTCCAGAGGAACTGAACGAGGCGGCGGCTATTGATGGCGCCACCCGCTGGCAACAATTTAGGTTTATTACATTCCCCTATTTATTACCGACAATATCGGTATTAGGGCTGATGTCTGTCATCTGGACCTTCAACAATTTTGTTTATGTCTGGCTTGCCACTGGTGCTGGGCCTGGCACCTTTACCAACGTGCTTGCAACCGAAGTTTACATAAAAGCATTTACTGATCTTAGAATAGGGTACAGCGCAGCAATTGGAATCACTATGGCCATTGTGCTAGCCTCGTTTGGCGCAATCTACTTCAGAGTCTTCGGCCTCAGTGAAATGCAAGATAAGGTGGGATAGACATGCAAATACAATCAAAATATTCATTGACCAAATTGATCGAGAGCGGGTTCCTTTTGGTTTGCTTTATCCTTTTTGCTATATTTTTACTAGCGCCTGCTGTTTATGTATTTAAGGGATCTTTTGAAAATATTTCTGTTTCACTTGTTGCATCCGAAAGCGGGTTTACCTTTAAAAACTACATTAATATTTTTTCAAGTGGTTATTTTGCCTATGTTATCAATAGCCTTATCATCTGCATTTCAAGCACTCTTTTATCCTGCACCATTGCTCTTTTTACCGCTTATTGCCTGTCACGATTCCAATTTCGCGGACGCGCCTTAGTATTCGGTCTTATTATGGGGGGGCAATTTTTTCCCTGGATTATATTGATCAACCCTATTTTTATCATATTTGCAAAAGCTGGGCTGATTAACAGCCCTATTGGTTTAATTCTCTGCTACACCGCTTTCATCACGCCGTTTACGGTCTATCTGATGGTTGGCTACCTGACCACAATCCCAAAGAGCCTTGATGAGGCTGCTATTGTTGATGGCGCATCACGATTTACCGTTGTTCGACTAATTATCATTCCAATTATGTGGCCGGGACTCGTAGCCTCTGCTACCTTCGCTTTTCTACAAAGCTGGTCGGAATATCTGATGGCGCTTGCGTTGGTCACCGATGACGAGCTAAAAACAATCCCGCTAGGCCTGTACCAATATTTTGGTGATGTTCAGATTGACTGGGGCGCTGTTATGGCTGGTTCAGTTGTCGCTACCGTACCCACCTTATTACTTTTCCTTCCTCTACAAAGAAAGCTTGTATCAGGCTTGACGCAAGGAGCAACAAAATGAGTGAGCGCATTGTGTTAGCAATTAATTTGAAACCTGAAATGCGCTTAAAATATTGTGACATGCATCGCAATCCAAATATTCATGTTGTTAGACTACTGGAACAAGCTGGCCATACCCATTACAAGATCCATTTGTTTAATGACCTCTTGGTTGCTAGTTTTGACTATACTGGGAAAGATCTAAATGCTGATCGAGAGTGGCTTCGCTCACAGCCTGAACTACAGTCTTGGATGTCCGAGACTGCCGACTGTCAAACACAAATAGAACCGATAACAAGTGGCTCGTGGTGGACGACAATGGAGCAGGTATTTCCAATAGGCGATGCAGAGTAACCAATAAGTCGGGCTGTCTTTTCGAAGCTATTGAGCTTAACGCTACCCTAGAAGGAGATCGCATTATGCGAATAGATGCGCACCAACATTTTTGGAAGTTATCCCGTGGTGACTATTCATGGTTAACGCCAGATAAAACAGCTCTCTATCGGGACTACTTACCTGCGAATTTAAAGCCGTTACTTGATGAAACCTCCATTGATGGAACCATCATTGTTCAGGCTGCAGATACCACAGAAGAGACCCGCTATTTATTGTCACTTGCAGAATCTCATTCGTGGATTCTTGGAGTGGTGGGCTGGGTTGATATGGAATCTCCTCAGTCAATCGGCTTACTTGAAGAACTTTCCCTGCACCCAAAATTTCTCGGCATCCGCCCGATGATACAAAATATTGCAGACGATAAATGGATGCTAAAGCCCTCTTTAGCCCCTGTATTTGAACAGTTACAAACCTTGGATTTGAGATTTGACGCACTTATATTACCCCGTCATGTGAAATATTTACACGAATTGCTAAAGCGCTACCCTAAACTAAAGTGCGTGATCAACCACGGAGCTAAACCAGATATACACGGTGAAGACTATGATGGTTGGGCGAATGATATAGCTCACCTCGCGGGCGATACTAATTGCTTTTGCAAATTGTCCGGTCTCGCGACCAAAGCAGCGCTAATTAACGGGGGAGACGCCCTGTATCCTTGCATGAACCATCTACTTTATATTTTTGGTGCAAATCGATTAATGTTTGGAAGCGATTGGCCTGTAGTCAATAACACTTGTGATTATAAAGCTTGGCACGATCAAGTCCTGAGTTTCTCCAAACAATTTAGCACCGAAGATCAGCTGGCAATTTTTGGAAATACCGCCACAAAATTTTATTTATAAAAAATTTGAACTACTTAGCCCATTAATAGAGGATTAAATAAATGCCAACTGTCACCACCATTCATGACCTACAAAGCCTATTCAAAAAACGCGTTCCTAAAATGTTTCACGACTATGTACATTCTGGCTCATGGACAGAAAGCACTTACCGTGCCAATGAAAGTGATTTTGAAAAAATAAAGTTTCGCCAACGTGTTGCCGTAGACATGAGTAATCGCTCACTCGAAACTACCATGATTGGGCAAAAAGTCAGTATGCCCGTTGCGATTGCACCCACTGGACTGACGGGCATGTTGTACGCCGATGGTGAAATGCTTGGCGCGATGGCAGCAGAAGCGATGGGCGTTCCGTTTACCTTATCAACCATGAGTGTTTGCTCGATTGAAGACGTTGCCAGTGTTACCACTAAGCCTTTTTGGTTTCAGCTTTATGTGATGAAGGATCGTGGTTTTGTAGAGAACTTGATTGAACGCGCAAAAGTAGCAAAGTGCTCTGCACTTGTTCTCACTTTAGATTTACAAATTCTGGGGCAGCGCCACAAAGACATTAAGAATGGCTTATCTGTACCCCCCAAAATGACAGCGTCTCAAATTTATAATATGGCAATTAAGCCGTCTTGGTGCATGAATATGCTCACCACCAAACGCCATAGTTTTCGTAATATTGAAGGGCACGTAAAAGATGCGACAGACTTATCCTCATTAAGCGTTTGGACCCAGAAGCAGTTTGAAGATAAATTATCATGGGATGATATTGAGTGGATAAAGCAAAAATGGGGCGGCCCGCTAATATTAAAAGGTATCTTGGACGTTGAAGATGCAAAGCTTGCCGTAAAGTCAGGTGCAGATGCAATTATTGTTTCTAATCATGGCGGAAGACAGCTCGACGGTGCGCGCTCATCTATTTCTATCTTGCCTGAAATTGTTGATGCTGTGGGTGATCAAATTGAAGTGCACATGGATGGTGGAATCCGCTCAGGTCAGGATGTACTTAAAGCTGTTTCTCTCGGCGCAAAAGGTGTTTATATCGGACGACCTTTTCTTTACGGCTTAGGGGCAATGGGTCAAAAAGGTGTGGCAACTGCGTTAGAAATTATCCATAATGAAATGGATATTAGTATGGCTTTTTGTGGTGAGCGTGATATTAATAAAATGAATAGAAATCATCTTCATCAGGAGTAAAATCAACTTGTTTAATAAATCACGGTCTTAGGAAGTAAAACGCGTTAAATTAACTTCTCACAAGCAGTTTGGGTACAGCCAAATAAAGGTTATCACGTCGCTGATTAAAACGAAATTCGGTTTCTTTCAGGAAATAGTAAAAAACCCTTTTCTAATTTGTTATTTTGGCAAGAGATACTAAAGAAAAAATGGCACACTTGGCGGGATTTGAACCCACTGCTTCCAGCTTCAGGGGCTACAGGTCATTCAAAAATTAATAATGAAGCTTGCACTCATATTCGTTAGAGTACGCACCATACACTCGTAGCTCAGCTGGATAGAGTATCTGCCTCCGAAGCCGATGGTCGCGTGTTAGAATCGCGCCGGGCGCGCCATTTTCATTCTTTTCAATCAGTATTATGATCTTATTTCTAACAAGTTTATGAATGAGGTACTTACAAAAGCCATATTATGAAAATCACAGTCATAGAGGTCTGAAATATCTTTCTCTATTGGATTGAGTAATTCTACTATAGCTCTGGAATGACTGATGATATAGACAATCAATGCTTTTCGGATATTTTCTGTAATCCCTTCATTTTCTAATAATATTTTTATATCGAATAGATCGCGAGGATGCTGTCTATCAAGTGCTGCACATATTTTTCCTGCATAAAGATCTTCTAAAGTAACTACTGGCACTTCAGCAAAGCCAAACTCATCTTCTACCTTTTCACAGACGCTCATCAAAACGGGTTCATGAACAGTCCCGCGTAGTACAGGTGATAGTTCGATCTTAATTTGTGTACCTTGGTGTGAAACTATCAAACGCATTGCATCGTGCTTATCCCTAAATACTTCAATAATCTTAGATGTAGGAAGTGCTTTTTGAATACGTTTGCTAATTCTTGTTAATGCTGAAGTAATTCCTTCAAGTGCATTGTTACGATCTTGCAGGGGCAGGTACACTAAATCAATATCAACAGATAGCCGTGGTAGCTCACGAATAAATAAATTGATAGCAGTGCCACCTTTTAAGGCAAAGCAGGGCTCTTCGGCAACCAACGGAAGTAGTTGCACCAATAACTTAACTTGTTTGTAATAGGTATTATTTTCCATAGAGGTTATTGGGTACTGTTATTTGATATTCTTTATCAAGCTTGCCACCTTTGGCTATCACTCGCTTACCAGAACCTAAGTTTAGATTCTCAACTTCTAGTTTTTTAAACCAAGCATAGTTTTGTCTTTCTGCAAGCCATAAAAAAAGACGTTTTACTTTGATGCTTTTGCATTGCAGTAGTAAGTCATTTAATTTTTTGGGAGATAGACTGGTCATACCTTGTATTACTTCATTAGCATGATCAAAGCTGATTGATTTAGGTACGCTCGTGAGTAATTCAAGTATTGCTCTTTCTGGGGTAGATAAGGTAACAGGAACATTGACACCTAGCGTATAACTTTTTAGATTTGTAGAGTGTTCTTTATTCCAAAGTGATTTTGTACCATGCCACTTAAAGATTGTCCCGCAATCGACCTTCCACAACCATGCGGGTGGTTTGTTTTGTGAATACAAGTGAACAGTATAATCTGTAGAAAGAGGGAGGTAATGAGCAAAGCCCTGAAGCTCGATAGCGGTTAACCCACCCACATAGATGCTTTGTTCAGATGTTTGTTGTAGAGAGTAGACAATGTCCCACCATGAGACAGGTATACCTACACGAGCATAGACTCCACTTGTTAGCGCCTGTATTTTTTTACTTTTAAGCGCATTATCAATAGTATGAAGAGCCATGCCTTGAGATAAAAGCAACTTTTTTGTTGCGATCATCCCATGAGGGAGTAGCTGGTCTAGTTGTTGGTTTGTTGTCATGGTTTAAATATTGTGTTTCTAACGGCGACTATCGCCGTATTTGTTAATAAGTATAAACCAGAACCTTTTGGTTTGCAATAGCTCCTACTTACGGCGACTATCGCCGTGTTTTAAGGTGAATATAAACATTTCATGGGTAAGTGATACAGATTTCTCAAGGAATAATACTAATTTTTCCTTGATATTTTGAGTAATATCACGACTTCGATTCCATTTTTTGGAGTCAAAACCTACATAGAATATAGAGTGGTCAGAAGTAGGGGGTAAAGCTGTTTTTACCCCAAATAAAAAGGGTACAATAAAGGTACAGTGCTCAGTTTTTACAACTTTCGCCAAAATACGCTAAGTTACTGATTGTAAACTACTATTAACTAAATTAGATTAATTTAGATTTCGCTTAATTATCAGTAAGTTATTGATTTATAACGAGACTCATAATCTATTGGTCGAAGGTTCGAGTCCTTCCAGGCCCACCATATTTAAGTTTTGATCATTAAAACCCTCTAATACCTTGAAAGGTATTAGAGGGTTTTGGTGTTCGATACCCTTTGTTTTCGAAATAAACTACACACTCAAAAATACCAATCTAAGAATGTCCTTCTTCATGAATGGTGCCTTTTAATTGCTTGTTCAGTAAAGCTTTTTTAATCCATATTTCAAGTTCTTCTTTCTCTTTTTGAGTGAAATATAGGCCTAGTTTTGTGCGTCTCCAAAGAATATCATCAGCTGTAAGAGCCCATTCTGTATGGATTAAATATTCAACCTCCTTTTGGTATAGCCCATGCCCAAAATGTGTGCCTAAATCTTTAGTTGATCTAATATCGTTTAATATTTGATTGGTTCTTGTTCCATAACATTTTATGAAATGAGTGATTTCGTTGTGTGTTAAAAACGGGTATTCATTGTGAAGGCCTTTGATAACAGTTCCATAGTCTTGAGCTGCAAAGTCACCTCCGGGTAAGTGCGATTTTTCTGTCCAAGCCCCTTTCTTTCTTTTGCCGATATGTGATTCAACTTCTTTCATTACGGATTCAGCGAGTCGTCGAAAGGTTGTTATTTTTCCACCAAATATATTGATTAAGGTTGCTGAATCTTCATCTGGCTTATCTCTATTAAGGACATAATCACGGGTTGCTTCCTGTGCTTTTGAGCTATTGTCGTTGACTAAGGAACGTACGCCTGAAAATGTTCCTACAATATCAGTAGATGAAATTTCTTTTATAAAATAATGATTTACCGATGAACAAAGGTAATCAATTTCGTCTTGCGTAATATGAGTTTTACTCGGGTCGCCTTGGTACTCATGGTCTGTTGTGCCGATTAATGTAAAATCAAGTTGGTAAGGAATGGCAAAAATTATACGGTTATCTTCATTTTGGAATATGTAGCATTTTTCATGTTGGTAAAGTTTGGGCACAATAATATGACTACCTTGAACTAGGCGGATATTCTGGTTGTTTTTCTCTGGGTAAAGTTGATTGAGTACCGTATCTACCCAAGGGCCACTGGCATTAATGACTAATTTTGCTGTAACGTTGGTCAATGCTTGATTTTCTTGGTTCTTTAGTGTGACCTTCCAATGTTTATCATTACGTTTTAGTGATACACACTTCGTTAGCGTATTTATACTTGCGCCTAGTTCGTGCGCATCTAAAGCATTTAAGATGACTAGCCGAGCATCATCAACGGCGCAGTCTGAGTACTCGAACCCTTTTTTATAGTCATGCCTTAAGTTTTTTCCGGCTTCATCAATTTGTAAATTTAAAACCTTTGTTGCAGGAAGTTTTTTACGACCACCAATATGATCATAAAGAAAAAGACCTAGTCTTAATAACCATGCAGGGCGAAGTGTTTTGTGATGGGGTAAGACAAATCGTAAAGGGTGAATAATATGTGGCGCTATCTGCCAGAGTATTTCGCGTTCAGTTAAAGACTCCCGCACTAAACGAAATTCATAGTGCTCAAGATAGCGAAGCCCACCATGGATCAACTTAGTGGATTGGGATGAGGTACCGCTAGCAAGATCATCAGCTTCACAAAGATAAACGGAATAGCCTCTACCAGCAGCATCACGTGCTATTCCGCAACCATTAATGCCCCCGCCAATGATTAAAATATCGTACTCTACTGACATATTATTGTTACTCTTAGTTATCTACTATGAGTGTAGTTTGAGTTTAAAAAAATGTATTACCGCTAGTCTTTTATTTATAGATTAATATCTTTAATTCATTTATTTTTGTTACAAACTTGACAGAGCTCCAATAGCAAACTAAAAGTCTTTTTAAGAGGAGCTTCCTCATAATTGGACAGTGAAATGACACAACAAACAGATAAAAATAATAATAATGATAAACCTATGACGAATCAACAGGACACCTTGCTAGATGGTGAAAACGCAGCCTATCTCGAAGTGCTTTTTGAATCATATTTAGAAGACCCTTCATCTGTGGGTCAAAGTTGGCAGCGTTATTTTGATGGTATGCCTATTCCATCTGGTTTTCAAAATGGTGCTACGCATAGTGATATGCGTGATCAATTTCGCACTCATAAATTACATAATGTTTCAAGATCACAACGTCCTGATGCATCAGTAGAAGCGCTAGAAACAGAAAGGCAACAAGTTCACCTTTTTCAGATGATTGATGCTTTTCGCACCATTGGCCATTTGGTTGCCGATACGAACCCGTTAAATGAAAAGGCAGTTATTCCTAGTTTGCCAGAACTATCATTGCAATATTATGACTTAGATAATGTTGATAAAGACAAATGGTTAGACCCTGGTAGTTTTCAAATGTCAGAACCCCCGACGCTTGAAAATATTTACCGCGCATTGCGTTCTACTTATACCGAAAGTATTGGTATTGAGTACATGCACATTATGTCAACTGAGGAAAAAAGTTGGATTCAAAACCGTTTAGAGCCCACTAAGGCAAGACCTGATTGTGATACAAAGAAAAAGAGCCGGATTTTGGATGATCTAACGGCAGCTGAAACGCTTGAGCGTTATCTGCATACTAAATATGTGGGACAAAAGCGTTTCTCATTAGAGGGTGGAGAAAGCCTTATTCCACTTTTGCAAGAAGTAATACATCATTCAGGTAGTCAAAAAACACGCGAGATGGTTTTGGCTATGGCACATCGTGGTCGCTTGAATGTGCTGATTAATATTATGGGGAAATCGCCTGAATCACTCTTCAAAGAGTTTGAAGATACGAATGTTGATGACGGTGCTTATGATTTATCTGCAGGTGATGTTAAATACCATAAAGGCTTTTCTTGCAGTATCCCAACCAGTCAAGATCCGATGCACCTTAGTTTAGCTTTTAACCCTTCTCACCTAGAAATTGTAAACCCCGTTGCAAGTGGATCAGTACGTGCCAGACAAGATCGACGTGATGACCAAGGTGGGCAGGTTATTGGTGTAGCCATTCATGGTGATGCAGCATTCGCAGGTCAAGGCGTGGTGATGGAAGCTTTTAATATGGCGCAGACACGCGGTTATCGTATTCACGGAACTGTGCATATCGTGATTAATAATCAAATTGGTTTTACGACCAGTACGCAAGTGGATAGCCGCAGTACATTTTACCCGACCGATGTGGCTAAAATGGTAAATGCCTTAATTCTGCACGTGAATGGTGATGACCCAGAAGCGGTTGTTTTTGCCGCGCAGTTTGCCTTAGATTACCGTTTAAGGTTTAAAAAAGATGTGGTGATTGATTTAGTTTGTTATCGTCGTCATGGTCATAATGAGGCGGATGAGCCCGCTATGACGCAACCTATCATGTACACAGCAATTCGTAATAAAAAAACAACACGAGCCTTGTACGCTGAAAAGTTAGAAAACGAAGGGGTGATTTCAGAGAATGAACAAAACGAGAGAATTGTCGCTTTTAAAGAACGCTTATCACAAGGAAAGCCTGCGGTTGATACTTTAGACTATAGCAGTGTGCCAGAACACTTTAGAGTGAGTTGGGATGTGTTTAAAGGACGAGAATGGACAACAAAAGCAGACACATGTTTTAGTCAGAAAAAATTATTAAAAATGGTTAAACGTTTTCATACGATTCCTAATCAAGACTTTGTAGTGCACAAGCGTGTTGCTAAGATTATTGAACAGCGCAATGAAATGGCAGAAGGAAAGCGCGTTTTTGATTGGGGTTTTGCAGAAAACCTTGCCTATGCTACCTTATTGTCAGAAGGCTTTGATGTGCGTTTAAGTGGTCAAGATAGTGGCCGTGGCACCTTCTCTCATCGTCATGCGGTGTTGCACAACCAAGCTAAACGACAAGCGTGGATTCCTTTAAAGCATGTTGCTAAAAAACAGGGTAATTTTAATGTCATTGATTCTGTTTTATCTGAAGAAGCTGTTTTAGCCTTTGAGTACGGTTATGCCACATCATCACCGAATACCTTGGTGATTTGGGAAGCACAGTTCGGTGATTTTGCCAATGGCGCACAAGTAGTGATTGACCAGTTTATTAGCTCGGGTGAACAAAAGTGGGGGCGTTTGTGTGGCCTTACATTATTCTTGCCCCATGGTTATGAAGGCATGGGCGCAGAACATTCATCAGCGCGTTTAGAGCGTTATATGCAGCTGTGTGCAGAAAAAAATATGCAGGTCTGTGTGCCGAGTACGCCTTCGCAAGTTTTTCATATGCTACGTAGACAAATGATTCGCCCTTATCGACGACCTTTAATTGTGATGACACCTAAAAGCTTATTGCGTAAACCAGAAGCAGTAAGTCATTTGAAAGAGCTCACTGAAGGTTCTTTTAAAACTATTATTGATGATGCTCGATTCTTAAAAGTTAAAGATCAAGTCTCGCGCATTGTTCTGTGTAGCGGCAAGGTGTATTACGACTTGTTAGAAAAAGCTAAGACTGATGAAATAGATAATATTGCATTGATTCGTATTGAACAGCTTTATCCATTTCCATCGAGATTATTAGAAAATATCTTGATGACTTATCCTAAACTTAAAGAATTAGTGTGGTGTCAGGAAGAGCCAAGAAATCAAGGCGCATGGGATAGTACTAAACATCGCTTCAGATCGTATGAAGATAGCTTTAAAGTACTGTGTGTAAGTCGTCCGGCTGCTGCGGCACCTGCGGTGGGCTCTCATAAAGTACACGATAGGCAGCAAACAGATTTGGTGCTTGAAGCATTGGGTTTGTTTGTAAATAAGTTGAATCCTGATAATTTTAAAAAGAAGAAATAATGAGAAACATTGAAAAACTAACAAATAGACAATCAAACTAATAAAGAAATACAACGGAAGACAATAAAATGACCATTGAAATATGCGTACCGCAATTGCCAGAGTCAGTTAGTGATGCCAGCATCGCTGCATGGACGGTTAAAGTAGGGGATAGTGTACAAGCGGAAGAGATTATTTTAGAGCTAGAAACAGATAAAGTCGTGTTAGAAGTTCCAGCACCACAGTCTGGAGTGATTAAAGAATTAAAAGTGGAAGTCGGTGATGTGGTTCTGGCTGGAGATGTTTTGGGGATAATTGATGAGTCAGCAGTTGCTATTGATAAACCAGCAACTACAGGCATAGATACGGAAGCTGTCGTAATCTCAGCTAGCCCTTCAGTACGCAAAAGCTTGGCAGAAAATGATATTGATGCTACTCAAGTTCAAGGCAGTGGCAAGCATGGTCGTATTTTGAAAGATGATGTGGAGCAGCATATTCAGGCACAGACAACAAAGCCATCTGCTACAAAAAGACCATCTGCTACAAAAACACCTCCTTCTAAGCAAGCTGTTGTTGGAGATGGACTAGATGGACTGGACGTGCGACAAGAACGCCGAGTACCGATGACGCGTTTGCGTGCACGTATCGCAGAAAGGTTGCTAGAAGCACAGCAAACCGCCGCCATATTAACGACCTTTAATGAAGTTGATTTAAGTGAGGTATCGCGTCTACGCAAAAAATATCAAGAGCGTTTTCAGCATTCTCACGGTGTTAAATTAGGCTTTATGTCCTTCTTTATTAAGGCGGCGACCGAAGCGCTCAAACGTTTTCCAGAAGTGAATGCACGTATTGATGGAGGAGATATAATCTATCAAGGCTATTATGATATTGGTATTGCCGTGTCATCAGAGCGCGGATTGGTTGTACCTATTTTGCGTGATACTGACAGTAAAGGTAATGCAGAAATAGAAAAATCGATTGCTGATTTTGCGGCTCGTGCGCGCAGTGGTCACTTAGAAATGGATGAGTTATTGGGAGGAACGTTCTCCATCACCAATGGCGGTGTTTTTGGTTCCATGCTATCAACACCGATTATTAATCCACCACAAAGTGCCATTTTAGGTATGCATAATATTCAACAACGTCCAGTTGCAGTTGATGGTGAAGTAGTAATACGCCCAATGATGTACCTAGCGCTTTCGTATGATCACCGCCTAATAGATGGTAAAGCGGCAGTTAGCTTTTTGGTGAAAATGAAAGAATTATTGGAAGACCCTGCTAGCTTGTTCCTTGAGCTATAGTTTTTCATCACCTTCGAAATGAATAATTACTATGAAGTGAAAACAGTAGTTTGCTTGTTTTCTTCATGGACTTGATGGTAAGAAAGAATCTAGCAAGTTTTCTTTATGATAAGACTTTTAATCGCACACAAACTAAAAAATAAGGTTATGACATGAATGATTTTCCAACATTAGAAGAAATGGATATAAGCCGTTTCAATGAAATTATGCACTACTCTTTAAGGGCTGACGGTAAATCACGCGATATATTAAAGATATTTTATAAACGTAAAAAAGGTTCTGTCTTACCTGAGCGTAAAACATTTAAATTTGGACGCGCTGCAAAGATGGTAAAGGATGATAGTAGCCCAACCGGTGGTGTTGAGGTTTATGAAATATCACCGTTCTTACAAAAGGCAATTACAGAGCTTGATTCATTGGTGAATAAGCGAAATGCTGATGTTCGTACTAGCAAGGTGATTATTAGCCGTCTTGAACAATTAGAAAAAGATGTAAAAGCAGCTACCAATGAATTGAAAGAGATGGTAAAAGCCTTAGAGAAGAGTACGTCTTAGCAGTAATGAGAATTTATCCCTATCTACGATAAAGCGCTCTAATACTCCTAAAGTCTGGTTTTAGTAGGGATGAATTTTATTCTGTCCTGTTAAAACCAGACTTATCACTAAAATCTGCTTCTAATTAATAGCCAAGTACCGGCCCTAACCATTTCTCTGTTTCTTCTACAGTCCAGCTTTTGCGCTTGGCATAGTCTTTAACCTGATCCTTTTGGATTTTACCCGTACCAAAATAACGTGAATCTGGATGTGAGAAGTGCCAGCCAGACACAGCCGCCGCAGGCCACATAGCGTAGGATTCGGTAATCTTAATGCCTATCCGTTTTTCAGGTTCTAGCAATTTCCACAGAGTGCCTTTTTCGGTATGTTCTGGGCAGGCGGGGTAGCCCGGTGCAGGGCGGATGCCTTGGTATTTTTCTTTAATGATTTCATCGTTACTTAAGGTTTCATCACTAGCGTAGCCCCAGAAAACTTTACGGCTTAGTTCGTGCATTTTTTCTGCTAAGGCTTCTGCAAAACGGTCGGTTAACGCTTCGAGTAAAATGGCATTGTAATCATCAAGGTCTGTTTTGTATTGTTCAACACGCTCTTCCATGCCAAAGCCAGTACTGACTGCAAATGCACCGAGCCAGTCAGCCTTGCCAGAGTCTTTGGGTGCGATAAAATCGGCTAAACAAAAATTGGGTTGTGCCTTGTTATTACCTTTTGTGGTTCGATCCATTTGTTGACGAATATGGAATAAATCGGTGTGTTTATTTTGCTCGTTTTCATTAGTATAAAGCTCTAAGTCATCCCCAATACTATTCGCAGGGAAGAAGCCGAGTACCGCTTTACCAGTGATCCACTTTTCATCAATCATGCGTTTTAGCATGTCTTTTGCATCTTTATGTAGTTTAGTGGCTTCTTCACCAACCACTTCATCCGTTAATATTGCAGGATAACGACCTGCTAACTCCCAGCTTCTAAAGAACGGCGTCCAATCAAAAATATCTGCCAGCTTATCCAATGGATAATCATCAAATTGAAGCAATACACCGCCGTTATCCAATGTCTCTAAATGGTAATCAGACTCAACCAAATCATGTTTAATTTTGCCGTCAAAAATAGCGGGCTTGGGTGGCGTATAGTTATCCCAATCTAGGGATACTTTATTGTTGCGGGCTTGTTCAAGGGTAAAGGT
>JAZGFW010000226.1:0-2697 GCA_036479895.1 Cocleimonas sp.
CTGATTTCTCTTAAGATATCTTTTATACCTAACCCTAAAATCATTTCGGGCTTGTATATAGCTTATACAGTTGCGTAAATCTGTAAGGTCAAGTAAACGATTCTTATAGATTACTTGGTGTATCCGCTTTTGGCTAAAAGGCTTTTGTATTCACTGGGTGTTCTGGCTAGACCGCGACTTAAACACCATGAACCTCCCTAAAGGCGTGAACCGATGAGAACCGGTGATGCGCTACCATAATAGTTATTAACTTACGATCTCCTTTAGAAAACAGCAATCATTGAAATTGTTTTATCTGTCCCCATTATTAACCCTGTTCCAACAACCTATTAAGGATTATTCATGACTGATAAAACTCGTCGTTCTATTTTAAAAACTTTAGCTTATGGTGCTGCGTTAAGCACAGGTGTTGCTTCTTCATTAGCTTTTGCTAGTAATGTAAAACCTACAGATATTTCACAAAAAATTGAAGCACCAAATACCGCCAAGAACGTGGCACAATCTACGCTATCTGGTGTAACTATCTACCAACAAGGTACAGGGCTTGATCAAAGTGTTTCACTCATGAACTTAACAGATGAAGATATATATCTGCATCAAATGGCGCCAATTAGTGTCGAGAGTGTTGATGGTTCTAGTCGCATTAAAGTGAACACGGTGAGCCAGCAAAGCGGTATTGTTTTAGAAGCAGGACAACGTGTGTCTTTTGAGCTTTCTAATCAAGCATCTGAGCTAGCGAGTATTTCTAGTGAGCACCCTGCTTTTAATGGTAGTATTTTATCCACTGTTGCTTAAAGTCCTGTTATAAATAACTCATACATTATCAACAATAAAGCCAGCAACTTAGTGCTGGCTTTATTGTTTCTACTCCTATGATGTAGTGAGTATCTTATTAATACAGACAAAAATTAAATGTAAATGCGTCTTTTATTCTGGTATGACTATTTCACCACTCTGAAGCACTTTTATTTCACCTGCACTAAGCGCTTTCCAGTCTTCATCACTTAGCGGAACACTTGCTACAATGATGACCTGTTGACGTTTATTGACCTTCATCTTAAGCCCATCAATCTGACTTTCTGGCGTTTTAATCAGGCAATCTCTATGAAGGATATGAAGCCCAGGCGAGTGGTTTTTTAACCCGCTTTTAACCAGCCTTTTATGACTATGAATGAAAGTAAAATCACTGTCTGAATAGATAAAGTTGGCAATACCAAATTGTCGCATCTCGTTGCAAAAAGAGGTGAATATCTGAAGGCGCTCTGACAAACTGGGAGCGTGCTCGTCATCCCAAATATCCGTCATTTTCTCCATCAAATAACAAAAAGCTAACTCCGAGTCTGTACTTCCTATTGATCTAAATCGCTTAGGGCTAATTTCTAATTGTTTATCTAAATCAGCAAAGTGACCATTGTGGGCAAAAACATGCTGCCTTCCCCCTAGCTCACGTGAAAAAGGTTGTGTATTTCTTACACTGGCCTCACCTTGAGTAGCCAATCGAATATGAGAAATAATGATCTGACTTTGAATATTTAGATTCTTAATAAACTTTAAATAGCTACTGGCACTTGCTGAGCAGGCTTCTTTAACAATGCGTACATCATTAAGATCATAATAGGCAATGCCTCAGCCATCTTTATGCTTATCTGTTAACCCTCCATGTTTAGAAAATTCGTCCAATGAGAATAAAACCTCGGTTGGCGTAGAGCTGGATATCGTGAATAATTCACACATAATGATCGCTTAATAATAATGTATTAGTACACTTATACTTTTCTTATAAAAATAGCTTAGCGCCAATATAATTCAACCGCCCCCCAAATTATAAGCCCAATCCAAACTAGTGAGTACAGCCACGTATCTTTCATTATTTTTCGTAGATCTTGCTTTTCTACCCAAGGTATCAATTGCGTTATATAAGGAGCAAGCCCTGACAGCATAAGTAGCGCTACGAATAAGGTAACAGCTAGAATTTGTATAATATTTAGCCCCGATGCCAATAAAAAATACAAAATAACTGAGGCTAATACTAATGAAACAATTGAAGTAATTTGTGGCTTTTTATAAAGCTATGCTGTGAATATTACCCACGCTTGCGGATTTATTAAAATAATAAAAATCTTCACACTGGTTAACAAGATTAAAAAACCAGCAAAAACTGAAACCATTGTTGTGTTCATTGTGAACCCTCCGAATATTTATTGTAGTAAGTATAAACATTCGAATAGGGTTAGCTGTCAGATAGGTGACAGTTTTGACAAAAACTTAACCTATTCTTTGAAGCGATAAGCCTGCTTTTATTTCTAACGCATTAAGATCATCTACAGTCCATTGGTGGTGTTGAGTATTTACAATACCCTCTTGCTTTAAAACTTGAAGATGCTTATTAACAACTTGGCGAGCAGAGCCCAGCATTTGAGCTAAAGTCTCATGAGTTAGGTTATGAAAAAGTGGAATAGTATGGTGTTCATGATGAGAGTCATCATAATTACATTCGATGTAACGCAACAATAATCTGGCAAGTCTTGTGGGCGTATCATAAAGCGCCAAGTCTGATATTAGGCTTTCTCGAATGCGCATACGCTGTGCTAAGTAAGGCATAAAATTATGGTTAAAATCACGGTAGGTATCTAGCCATTGTCGTACAGAATCAATAGGAGCAGAGAGTAATTGTACATCATCAAGCGCAAGTGCAAC
>JAZGFW010000227.1:0-2543 GCA_036479895.1 Cocleimonas sp.
CAACGGAACCTGTACTCATTTAAAATCCTTAATTTAGCCCTACAATAGTTACAAATAGTGATTCAGTTTGATAAAAACACTATAATTGTTATTTTCAGGATTTTACACCAACTTTGACCTTCGCAAACTTCATTTTTGCTGTTTTTTTATTGGTATCAGCCATTATTGTAATGGTGCTGATATTACTGATTCGTCAAATTAGGCGAGATGGTCACTTGCCCGAAGAAAAGATGAATACTTTGGTGGCGGTACTTTTTATTCCTTCCATCATTATTTTTGCCTTAGCCTTCAAAAGCATTACCGATTGGCGGGGTGATATTCAACAAGAAGAAAACCGTATTGAAATTGCAAAATTTGTGGAGCGAATCTACACACCGCTGGCAGTTTCTCAACAGTCACTTCGTGGTTCCTTTGTAGAGATGCGTACTTTACTCATGGATATTGACGAATTAGAAGTCACCTATCCAAACCACGCAAAAATGATTCGCACTATAAAAAAAGAATGGAGTATCGCGCAAGTAAACCTATTTGATGGTTATAACGATACAGACAAAGAAATCAGGCGCGCTTGGATTGCCCATAACACCATGGATCAAGAGGATGTCTTAGCCAAGTTTTCGAAACAAGCGGTATATTTAGAAGAGAGTCTGCAAAAGGCCGAACGCGAATATGATTTATCCATACACAGCTCGCATGATAGGTTAATCAACAATCTAGATAGCGCAAGAAAGTTGTTGGATGCAAACCGTAAACCACCGAGAAAGAAGCAACGCGCACTCAATAAAGAACTGTTAGAAAATATGCAGTCATTTAATGACCGTATTACGGCAGACCTTATTGCCTATATCGACTCAATTGACCCACGTTTAAAAGTTGAGATAGAAACATTACAAGAGTTGATTCGACTTTCAGGTCAGCAAGTATCTATTCTTAGAAATCATTTACGCAAAAATGAAGATTTAGAAAAACCACTGACGATTGTGATTAACCGTTGGATAGAGCTAGAACAGAAAAATCGTCAGCAACTAAATCAAGTATTGTTTGCTATCGAATCAGAATATGTTGCTCGTAAATTGGGCTTATCCTATAAAAGTCCAGCACTAGCCGCAATGCACAAAAGCTTGCGGGTAAACATCCCCGCGATGGTTGGCTCTGCTCTAGCGCAACGCAAGAGCATTGATCAAAGTTACAAGGTGCGCCGTGAGTTTTGATAGTGCAGAGTTTTTAAAGTCGTTTGTGGCATTGCTCGCCATTGTAAACCCGATTGGTATTGTGCCTATTTATTTGGCGCTTACGCAGGGTGACTCTATTGCTGAACGACGACATACAGCGCGTCTTACCGCTTTTTCTGTGGGTTTAATTTTAGTGATTGCAGCCTTTGCAGGTGAAGCTATATTGAGCTTTTTTGGTATTGGTCTACCGTCTTTCCGCGTAGGTGGAGGCATACTGGTTTTGTTAATGGCGATTTCGATGCTTCAAGCCAAACAAAGCCGAATTAGACAAAGCCCAAGTGAAGCAGAATACGCTGAAGAGAAAGATCATGTAGCGGTTGTACCTTTGGCAATCCCCTTAATGGCTGGGCCAGGGGCAATTAGTGTGGCGATTATTCATGGGCATCAAGCCGTTAGCTTACAGAGTAAATTGCTTTTAGGTGGCAGTATTTTTAGTGTTGCCCTGCTCTCACTTATTTCGCTTTATCTCGCAGAATCCATTGGCAAGGCATTAGGTGTCACAGGCTTGAATATTGCCACTCGAATTATGGGTTTAATTCTTGCCTCTATCGGTGTGCAGATGATTGCACTTGGTTTAGTAAAACTACTCCCCGGCTTAGCGGGATAGCTTTTCCCAAGGCTTAAAAGAAAGCCATAGCAACAAGCCCGGTATTTGAAGTGCAATCGTAATCCCAATAGCATATTGATAAGCCACTTCTGGATAGCTACCTGCTGTTGGTTCCCAAAGGTTTATTATTTGTCCTAAACTCCACTGTAAAACAAAAGCGATTAAAAAGATCAGCAGATTAAATGAGGTGGTCACTCGGCTAGTTAAATGCGGTGCAACACTTTGCGCAACTATCGCATAGTTCATTGTTGAGGCTGTACCAAAAAAGCTGAAACCGACAGCGATAATCAATGGATTAATATCGAGCGAGCTAATCATTAGCCATTGAAATATAACAAAAATCCAAATCCCCGCACCGCAAACCAATAAGGGTTTAAAGCCACGCTTTTGTAAAACATCTGTCAGCCAGCCAAACGATAACGAACCCGCAAACATAGCGATAGTACCCGCAAATAAGATATAAGAGGCTTCTGCGGGCATAAGCTTAGCCACATCCTTTAGCCAAGGTCCCATCCACAAGCCTGCGATTGACATAAATGCTGCATTTGCAAAGATGGAGTACAGCGCTATTTTCCAAAATGACCATGATGAATAAAGCTCTTTAACAGCCAGTGCCATCTCTTTTATATGCGTATTTTTGTGTTGTTCTTTAGGGTGTTTTGGTACGACTAAAAAAATGAGAAGGCTCACAATCAGCGTAGCAA
>JAZGFW010000228.1:0-2839 GCA_036479895.1 Cocleimonas sp.
GACCTTAGTTATTCCCTTTTTTTACTTGGCTATCTTTTAACCGAAGATGCGCCAACTTTTCGCCAATCTTAAGCTCTAAGCCCCGTGGAACAGGTTCATAATAACGGCGTTCACCCAACTCATCAGGAAAGTATGTCTCACCCGCTGCATAAGCGCCCTCTTCTTGATGCGCATAACGATAGTCTTTTCCATAGTCTAAGTCTTTCATTAGCGATGTCGGCGCATTGCGTAAGTGCATTGGCACATCTAATGAACCAGACTCTTTCGCTTCTTTCATCGCTAAATTATAGGCGGCATAAACAGCGTTGCTTTTAGGCGCTGATGCTAAATAAATAACGGCTTGAGCTATCGCTAGTTCACCTTCGGGGCTACCTAGTCGCTCATAGGCTTGCCATGCATTCATTGCCAATTCTAAACCGCGTGGGTCGGCATTGCCTATATCTTCACTGGCGATACGCACGACTCGACGCGCTATATATAAGGGGTCACAGCCACCATCTAGCATACGGCATAGCCAGTACAATGCGGCATCGGGATTTGTACCCCGCACAGCTTTGTGCAGGGCAGAAATTTGTTCATAGAATATATCCCCGCCTTTATCAAAACGGCGTACACCTTCGCTAGCTATTTCTTCAATTGTAGCAAGAGTAATTTTATCATCATTAGCTAAGTCGGCAGCAATCTCTAACCAGTTCAAGCCACGTCGCGCATCGCCATCAGCCGCTTTTGCTAAAAACTCTAAGGCATCGACATCTAAACTTAAGTTACGCTCACCCAACCCCCGTTCTTTATCCGCCACGGCTGTTTTTAAAATAGTTTTCAGGTCATCAATATTAAGTGATTTAAGCACATAAGTTCGTACTCGTGAGAGCAACGCATTATTCAATTCAAACGAGGGGTTTTCAGTGGTTGCACCGATAAAACTAAAGGTGCCATCCTCAACATGAGGTAAAAACGCATCTTGCTGGGATTTGTTAAAACGGTGAACTTCATCCACAAACAACACGGTCGCACGCCCGTCTAAATCATGGCTTTGTTTGGCAAGTTCAACAGCCGCACGAATATCTTTAACGCCAGACAAAACGGCAGACATAGTAATAAATTCTGCACCGCTGTAATGAGCAATTAATCGAGCAAGTGTGGTTTTACCCGTTCCGGGCGGCCCCCAGAAGAGCATAGAATGAAGTCGATCTTGTTCTATCGCCGCGCGAAGCTGTTTGCCTTCACCCAAAATATGTTGCTGACCGATGTACTCGTCCAGCGTTTGTGGGCGCATACGTTCTGCAAGAGGACGGTTATCAGATTGTTTGTTTTGTTTCACGCCATGAGTTTAACACCCATGCTACAACAGGATAAGTGTTAGTTTTCACAAACCGTCATGCTTTTTCGCGCATCGTAAGTATAGAGGTTAGGAAGAAAGTTAAACACCGAATAACAAAGACTGTCACCGCCATAGCTTGCACTTTTTAAAACTGCTATATCCAGATAACCATCTTTATTATAATCTTGTAGCTTTACAAACTGCTCAGTGTACTCATTGAGCAAACTACTATTAAAACGTTTTAGCCGAAGCGCAGGAAAGTTATTTTCATCGACAAACTGCGCATAAACATAGCGACCTTTTATACTAACCTCAACTGCTGGCGAACTTGAATCTGAAGACCAAATCCCTTGCCCATCAAAGCTGATATAGCGGTCGTTGGCTGATGCATTCGTTGCTGTAGTTGCTAAAAATAAGGTTGTAAAAAATAACGACATTAAGAACATTACAATAGGGATAGGCTTTTTCATAAAATTATCCTTTGGGATTACAATTTACTTTAATCAGTTACTCCGACCACTAAATTCTATTTTTAGTTCAGTGAATTAATTTAAATATGGCTTAAACAACAGATTTATATCACTTTTTTAGATATACTCTTCCCTGTCATGAACTTAGCGTTCTACGGCTTGACTAAGTGATAATAGCAAAATATATCTCTACACCAGCTTACATTAAAGGAACAAACATGCATTTAAAAAAGCTTTTAGGTATTTTATTTATGAGTAGTATTTTATCCGCTTGTGGTGGTGATAGTGATGACAGTAACTATAGTACGCCAACTGCCCCTCCTTCTTCCCCAATCGCTACCAAGATTGTACCTAGCGCTGATGGGAAAATTACAATTTCAGGTCAAGCTCAAGCTGACTCAACAATCACCGTTAACTTACCCGATGGCACTCAAAAAACAACGAAGGCAGATTCAGAAGGGAAATACACACTCACCATAAACTCACCTAGCGCGGGTGGCGAGATTAAAATCACCAGCACAAACAGTGGTGGTGATACGTCAAAACCAACTACTTTAGACGCTGACACTGTCACTAAAACCATTTATCAATCTACGGGTAAAATGCCTGACCTAGCTTTTTCGCCTTCATTAGGGATTAACACTGAGGCACCTCAAGGTGGCGTAGATACCGTGGGACAAGCGATGCCTTTTGTCGATGTGTTTAGAACAGCTCGCCCTTTTAGTGAGCTATCTTTCGTCGGCACAGAGTTTGATGAAGATGGCTGGGTCACTAAACTGCCCGAAGATGACTTAGACACCGAAAATATAAAAGAAACATACACCCGCACAAAACTAATGCAAGGCACATTATCTGGCGCTGTACCAAATGGTAAATACACCTTACTCTATGAAGGTGAAGGCAAGCTTGAACTGGGTGGAAAAGCGATTAGCAACGTCAAAGGATTAAGTAGCAATGACAATACCAGAAGCTTTACCTTTGATTATGTTTTAAAAGATTCTGATAACCCAGAAACAAATTCACTCAGCGTAGTGATAAGAGAAACACT
>JAZGFW010000229.1:0-3923 GCA_036479895.1 Cocleimonas sp.
TTGGCAGAAGGCGTGGATAAAATACGCGCTATTGTTGAACGTATCCCGCATACACGTATACAGGATCACAGCAAAATATTTAATACAGCCCGTGTGGAAGCTATGGAGCTTGAGAATTTAGCCGAATGTGCGTTGGCAACGATTGTGTCGGCATTACATCGTGAAGAAAGTCGTGGGGCACATTCGCGGGTTGATTTTGATACACGTGACGATAAAAACTGGATGAAACACAGTTTATTCCACAAAGGGGATGAAGTGCCAGAATACAAGCCTGTTAGAACCAAACCATTGACAGTTGACAGCTTTCCGCCTAAAGAAAGAACGTATTAATTCAAGACACTCTCTGACTATGAAATTTATAATCTACCGATACAACCCTGAAATTGAAGCTCAACCTTTCGAGCAACCGTTTGAATTGCCTGATGAACAAGTTGAAGAAGGCATGATGGTGCTGGGAGCACTGCTAAAGCTCAAAGAACAAGATGAGACATTGAGTTTTAGGCGATCCTGTCAAGAGGGAGTTTGTGGCTCAGATGGCATGAATATTAACGGAACAAACGGGCTTGCTTGTGTGACCTTATTATCAGATTTAAAAGAACCGGTTGAACTGAGACCCTTACCCGGAATGCCCGTAGTACGTGACTTAGTCGTCAATATGGAGCCGTTTTTTAAACAATACAAAGCCGTTAAACCTTGGTTAATTGTAGATGAAGAGCCAGAGCCTGAAAGTGAGCGTAGACAATCCATCGAAGACCGTGAAAAGCTGGATGGCTTATACGAATGTATTTTATGTGGTTGTTGTTCAGCGGCATGTCCCTCTTATTGGTGGAACCCTGATAAGTTTATGGGGCCAGCGGCGTTGTTACAAGCTTCACGATTTATTCAGGATACGCGCGATGAAGCTAAAGCCGAACGTCTAGAACAACTGGATGATGCGTATAAGTTATTTCGTTGTCATACCATTATGAATTGCGTGCAGGTGTGTCCTAAAGGTTTAAACCCAACAAAAGCCATTGGACAAATTAAGAAGGAAATGCTTGCTCATAAGGTTTAGCAGTGCTTAAGTTCTTGGGAACTCAGAAATTATCCCAATGATAAGTTTATGTCCTTTCTAAATAGAATGCTTTTTCTTGCATCAATCCTCGCTTTTGGGTTGAGCCTTAATGCTGTTCTTAAACACTGGAACTATGAAGAAACCCTCTTAGATTTATCAAAAACACTACAATTAAGCATCAGTAATAAAAAGCTTGTTGATGAAATAGAGACGGCTATTAAAGACGATAATTTTGATGATGCAAGGATGTATCTCGATATTGCTCAATCACACCAATACACACTTAATTATAAAAAATACTACGCTGAGATAAAGCAGAAAGATACCTCCTTCGAACGTGTTAGCACCCAAGTTTCTGATTTTTCAGAAGGTTTTATTAAAGGGGAAAGTAGTAATATGGCAGGCATAGCAGGTTCTGTCAGTGCAGACTTTACCGTTATCGGTGATGCCCGCGACTTGTACCGTGAATACGTAAAGCATGAAAAAGGTGAACAAGTTAATGAGCTTGTTATTGTGCTTTCTGGCGCAGGTATAGGTTTAACTGCTTTAACCGTTGCCTCTTTAGGATCGGTAGCCCCCGCTAAAGCTGGTGTCTCACTGATTAAAGTAGCCAGCAAAGCGCAACGTCTTACTTTACGTTTTCAAAAAAACGTATTGAAACTGGGGAGAAAAGTATTTGATTGGCCAGCCTTTTCCCGTTTAGTTAAACAAGATAAAAGTATTAGAAACGTACGTCGTGCAGTAAAACAAGCCTATCACCCTGCGGCAGTTAAGCCACTAAAACGAATAGCAGGGCAGGTTAATAGGATTAGGAAATCAAGCTCAGCAGTTGATACCATTCAAATATTTAAATATGTTGAAACGGTGGATGACTTGAGGCACCTTGAAAAAGTCACGCTTAAGTACGGGACAAAAACCAAAGGTATGATGAAGCTATTAGGTAAAGGTGCTATTAGAACAGTACGTCTTTTACGAAAAACTACCGCACTTATGCTTAGCCTTATTAGTGCTGTGTTATCGAGTTTAAGCAGTTTGTTTTTTATGATGGTCTTTAAACGCAGTTGAAGGTCATATCCAATTACTGCAACACTTTTTGGTACTTTTTTAAACTATCTTCTGTTGCACTATCAAACTTTAATTTACCGCGGTAGACGCAACTCATCGGTGATATTACTTCAAGGTGATCATCGTCTTCATCTAAACCAAAATACACATCGTCATATTGTGGATTGGACTGCAAAAGCAATGCACTCCCAGCCACTATGCCGAGTACCGGAATAAAGGATAAATAAAAAAATAAGTTTTTAGTTTTAGACATAGTTTTGTTAGAAATTAAATAATAAGAATTATGGGTTACAGCCATCCCACCAGCATTTCTTAACCGCTCCCTGAAAGGTCATTGCACCATCAAATTTAGGTGATTCTGCGCGTGATTTATTGAGGTGCTCTTTTATGCCAAAATTACCAAAGCGGTAATAACTTTGTGGAAGTGTGTAAAGTGTAAATAAAGTAGTGCCGTCCACTTCTTTCCATGCATTGAGTAATTTTAAATAAGCATCCTTCATGCGCGGGTCACGGTTAACTTTTTTAAATAAGGTACGTAAGCGAGCCTTTTCTTTTTCACTTTCTTTGCCCATAGCGCCCATAATCGTATAGTGCTGACCACCTTCATAGGTTAATAGGTTTAAGTTATGTTTTGTCGCGACTTTTGCTTGTAGTTTTATTTTTTCAATCGTTGCTTCTAAAGCACTGGGGTCGATGACATTGCCATTTTCTTTATAAGGCTGGTTTAAAATATCAAATACATCATCGGTTGTTGTAGCGGTTAATAGGGTTTTTGGTGCATCTTCACAGCTGCCTTTCTTTTCAACACAGCCGAAGAAATAGGGCGCCATTGCAATCGCATCCACTTGTTTTCCGTCGTAACTCTTGTTGATATATTTAATCATTTGGTCGGAGAGAACGGTATCCCCTTGGCTCGTGCCTAACACGCGAATAAATCGATCGGTGCTTGCGAACTCAGCTTCCCAAAGTTTAAATATTTTAACGGAGCGATAACTGTAATAGCGCAAACGAGCGAAGTATTCTTCATCTCTGTTTGATGAAATATCTGGTATATCTTTGTCCATGCCCGCATCAAAGCCTTTTTTCTCAGCATAGTGATGACCTAAAAAGCCATTGTTCCAAACTTCATTTGAGTATTCTAGGTAGATTTTAATGTTGCTATCTAGTCCTGCATAAAAGCTCTGGGCGATTTCTGTTATATAGTCATCGGTTGCTGCATGAGGCATATTTAGCCAAATGTCACGTTTTAAGATATTGGCCAGCTTAATCACTACTTCAACGGGTACACCATTGCGGTCATGGTGTTGTGTCCTGCCGTCATTACCACCCCAAACGGCATGATCCATTTTAGCGCGTTTGTCCCATGTTGTTTCTTTTTGCATGCAGGCTTCATCTAGCACTGTGCCGTTCATACAGTTGTGTGTAGCATGGCTCGCCTCCATTAAGTTCATCATACGAACTACTTTAAAGTTTCTTAAAAACAGTAAATAATCGGGATTAAAAATAATCTCATTACGGTTTTCTTTTAGTCGTTCGGCAAAGGAGACATAGGTGGTGTTTTCTGGACACTCTGATTGCGAGTTAACCCGAATAAAAGGGTTGTAGCGGTCGTCAGCATTATTACGGCAAGTGCCACCTGGCATTACAATTCTAATATCTTTAATGTAATTATTAGCCAGTGTTTCTCTTATCACTACGCTGAGTGAATTTGTTTCTGGGTTATCAGAATCTTTTAAAACATAATCAAAGGTAAAGCTTCTGGTATTGTCATTGCTACTTAATCCTTTGACGTTGCTAATCGCTT
>JAZGFW010000230.1:0-9942 GCA_036479895.1 Cocleimonas sp.
CAGTTCAAAAAAATCAAGTCATATCAATGGGAAAAGGATACTTCTTCACGCTAATCATAAATTAATAACAACTCCCTAAAAAATTTCCG
Source organism: Cocleimonas sp. (assembly GCA_036479895.1). GTDB lineage: Bacteria > Pseudomonadota > Gammaproteobacteria > Thiotrichales > Thiotrichaceae > Cocleimonas. The sequence goes on from JAZGFW010000230.1 coordinate 90, forward strand.
CTCTTTCATCTGAAAAACTGTTGCTTTTGCGCAACAATAGTGCAAAATGGTAAACAAGAAAGGTATAGTATTTCGCCTTTTACTTAAATGACTCTTAACAAGTCCCATATACTTTTAGTTTAATAATTAGCCCCCATATTTGGCAAGTAGCCAGTATTAATTATTGACTCAAGGAGAAGATATATCATGGATGATCGACATATAAGCTCTGAGCTAATTTATCGAATTACTGATATTTTAGTTATACTGTTCATTCTATTCTTAGGTGCACCTTATACTAACTTTTATAATATCGAAGGCTACTTAGTTGCTGGCTTAAGTGCGATTGTAATTTTTGGATTAGTAGGCCGTTTCACTGATATTTATACCTCATGGAGTGGGCGACCACTCAGTGATGAAGCTATTCGAGTCACTATAGCTTGGTTATTGACTTTTATGTCATTGGTATTCATTGCTTTTGTAACAAAAACCAGCGAGCAGTTTTCACGTGTTGTGTTAATTGCTTGGCTTGTTGCTACCCCACTATTACTTATTTTAGCTCGTTTTATATTGCGCCAAATATTTTCTCGTTTACGCCGTATGGGTGTCAATAACCGTAACGTAGCGATCGTAGGTATGACACAAAATGGTTTACAGTTTGCCAAAGACTTAGAAAGTAAACCTGAGTTTGGTTATAAAGTTGCGGGCTTTTACGATGATCGTGAAGACCGTATTCATAGAGATGTTTTAAACCATTATCAAAACTTGGGTGATTTTGACGATATGATTAAATCCGCTCGCGATGGAGAATGGGATCAAATCTATATTGCACTTCCTGTTGAAGCGCGTAAACGTATGCTTCGTTTACTCGACCAGCTTTCTGATAGCGCCACACCGGTTCGCTTATTACCTGATTTTTTCACTACCAATCTACTTAAAAGTAAATATATTGAAATTGCAGACAACCCCGTATTATGTATTTATGACTCCCCTTTCTCTGCTGATCACGCCTTTGTAAAACGTATAGAAGACTTATTCGTTGGTAGTGTTATTTTAACGCTCATTTCACCTATTTTATTAGGTATCGCTACAGCGGTAAAATTAACATCAAAAGGTCCTGTTCTGTTTAAGCAAACACGTTATGGACATAAAGGTGAAAAAATTCGTGTTTGGAAGTTCCGTTCTATGACTGTTTGTGAAGATGGTGACGATGTCACACAAGCTACCCGAGGCGATAGCCGATATACAAAGATTGGTGAATTTTTGCGCAAGACTTCTTTAGATGAGCTACCACAATTTTTTAATGTGCTCCAAGGTACGATGTCGATTGTTGGTCCACGCCCTCACGCAGTGGCACATAATGAACAATACCGCACCATTATTCCAGGCTATATGCTACGCCACCTCGTTAAACCTGGTATTACAGGTTGGGCACAGATTAATGGTTGGCGAGGTGAGACAAATACAATTCATAAAATGCGTAAGCGTATAGAGTTTGACCTTGAATATATGCGTGAGTGGAGTTTATGGTTAGATATGAAAATCATCTTTCTCACTATTTTCCGTGGCTTTACTGATAAAAACGCATACTAGTTTTAAATCAGTATCTCTCGGGCTTAGCTTTCATTGCAATTAGATCAAATTACATTTACGCGCTTTATCGCCGCACTGTCGGTTGTCTATTTTCATTACGGTCAGTCCGTTTTCCCTGCCAATATTCCTTTTCTTTTTGAAAATGTAACAGCTGGTCCTATTGCAGTCGGCTATTTTTATGTTTTGTCTGGCTTTATTATGGCCATCGCTTACTATCAAACTGATGTTAATAAACAAAAGCCGATTAATAAGACAAAGTATTGGATAGCACGCTTCGCAAGAATTTATCCTGTTTACCTTATAGCTTTACTAATGATCGCAGCGGTAAAACTAAGTGTTATCGCAGAGAATTGGGGACAACTACCGTTACAGCTATTATTACTGCAATCATGGGTTCCTGGTTACCCAATTACCCTAAATACACCTGGCTGGTCATTATCGGTTGAGGCCTTTTTCTATCTGACCCTACCCTTCTTACTAATTTGGGTCTATAAATTTGGAGTTCGTTCTTTAGTCCTTTTTTGTAGCTTTTTATGGCTTGCAACTCAGTTGATACTGTTAATCGCTTTAAATTCCCCTGAGTATTCACCTAAAACATTATTGCATGACTTTATTTACTACAACCCCTTTATGCATTTAAGTTCATTTATAGCAGGTTTATTGGTTGGCATATATTTCAAACAAAACACTTCTCATCATCAAGCCAAAGATAATACAGTCTTACTAATAATCTCGTTTTCACTCATCTTTTTATTCATCTGGGCGAGACCTCACTTAGAAAATATATTAAATATAAAGCTAGCCTTTACTAATGGTTTACTTGCCCCTGTATTTTTATTCTTTATCTTTCTACTGGCTAAAGACAGAGGGTTATTTTCAAGGATATTAAGTAATAGCTGGCTTATTCTTTTAGGAGAAGCTAGTTATTCATTGTACATCCTCCAAAAACCTATCCATGGCGTTTATGACAAAGCGGTCGTACCAAGGCTAGCACTGACAGATGGACAGCACTTTTATGTATTTTTATTAATTTTGATTGTACTGTCAATTGCATCTTATAAGTTCATTGAAACACCTATGAGAAAAATTATTCGAAATAAACTAAGCTAAATGAACTTTTGTCCATTCATAAAATCAAAGGCATAACTCTGTTGTAAGTGACTTATTCTGTCTAATATTTGTTCCGATAATAGTAAAATGTTATAGTAACTCGCCATTTTTCAAAGAAAATGTTTTCGTATCACAAGAATGAAAATTTAAAGCAAATTATTAAAATACCTTTATCGGTTTTAATGTCTTCTTTATCCTCCTCTATTTGCTTAAGATAAAGCACTATTAGATACTGAACGGCAACCTTTTTACTAATAGAAACAAGCTATTATGAATTCTACAAATCAATTAAGTTCAACGAATACTAATTTGGTGAAGCACCCTAGTTCTATCTATCCGGAAGAATTATTAGAAGAAGCTAGCGGACTTGACCTTAAAGAATTCATGACCGTTTTAGCACGTCGTAAAAAGTTAGTATTAGCAACGACTCTTGCTACATTATTACTCGCGTTAATTGCCACTCTTCTTATGAAACCTGTATTTAGAGCGGATTCTACTATTAAAGTAGAACGAAACGCTGCAGGCTCAAGTACCAGCGATATTTTAAAAACAGAAGTTTCTAGAAGTGATCGTGATTACTTTGAAACACAAATCCAATTACTTCAAACCAAAACACTTGCACGCCGTGTTATTGACGAGCTAAAGCTAGATACTGAGAATGTCCCTGTAAGCTTTTTCTCCAAGATCAAAAATAGTATTAGTGGTGCACCTGAAAATATAAACAAGCAAGATGAGATGGACTTGTTATTTTTAGAAGGTCTTACCGTTAAACCCATTGGAACATCTCAGCTATTAAAAATCAGCTATGACTCATCAGACCCTCAACTTGCCGCTAAAATTAGTAATTCAGTAGCAAAAACATTTGTAAGACAAAATCTTGAACGCCGATTTGACACTGCCACATCATCTAAAGCATACGTTAATGAAAACATTACCATCACTAAGAAGAGCTTAGAAGATGCGGAAACTGCACTAAACGATTACGCGCGTAAAGAAGGTATTGTACAAGACCCCGATGGACAACTCAGTGGTAGCTTTACACTTAAGAAGCATTCTGAAGAAGTGGTGCTAGCAGAGAAAGAAAGAATTGAAGCCGAAGCTGCTTATAAACTGCATATTGACAACCCTGATAACGGTGTATCTGCAAGCATTAACGACCCCTATATCTTATCGTTAAAGAAAGCGGCTGCAAAAAATGAATCTAAATACCAATCGCTTAAGAATAAGCGTACCTCAAGTGCGCGTCGTTTACGCAAACAAATTGATGGGATTTTGGACGATATTAATGCTGAAACCAACAATATTAAATCTTCACTTAAAACACGCTTTTTAGAAGCTCAACAAAAAGAAAAAATGTTGAAATCTCAATTAGAAGTCATTAAAAAAGGTGCGCTTAATGTACAAACTAAAAGCACAAAATATAATCGTCTTTTAAGAGAAGTTGAAATTAATCAACTATCCTATAACAAACAGCTTGAGCAACTTATGGAGATTAATATCGCCAGTAATATTGACTCCAATAATATCAGTATTATTGATAAAGCTAGCCCTCCAAGCAAAAAACACAAGCCTAATCTTAAAATCAACTTGGCCTTTGGTACTTTATTAGGTTTGCTTCTTGGTATGGGAATTGCTTTTCTAAGAGAGTTTACCGATGATACGATCAAGGATAATGTGACGCTTGAACGTACTACAGGTATCCCTGTATTGACGCAGTTACCTGATATTAAAAATACCGACCCTAAGAAGTTAGCGCTCCAAGTTGCTTTAGAACCTCGTTCACCACTCGCTGAAGCCATTAAATCATTAAGAACTAGTTTGCGTTTTTCAACGCGCAATGGTGCACCAAAAACAATCTTTATCACAAGCTCTGGCGCTACAGAAGGTAAAAGCACCATTGCACTAAATCTAGCTACCGCATACTCCCAAACAGGCAGTAAAGTGCTTTTGATTGATGCTGATTTAAGAAATCCGAGTGTACATAAATTACTAGAACTCAATAACCTTGAGGGTTTAACTAACTATCTTGCTAATGCGCAATCCTCATACGAAGATGCTAGCAATCCCTGCATGATTAAGAATTTAAGAGTTATTACCTCAGGTCCTACTCCACCTGACCCTGTTGAACTTTTGTCAGGACAGAAAATGGTTGAATTACTTGAAAATGCATCACATCACTATGACCATATTATCATTGATGGTCCACCTGTATTAGGTCTAGCTGATGCGTTAGTGATTGCCAATTTATCAGAGGCGACTATTGTAACCGTTCAGGCTGGTGTTACACATAAAGCTAACTTGCTTGATAGTCTTAAGCGTTTAGAGCGTGCTAAAGCAAATTTACTGGGTACCGTTTTAACAAGACTTAGTCGTGCTGTTAACCCTGAATATGATCAGAAATATTATTCTTACGCTTCACATAGCCCAAAGAAAACAGCGAAGGTAAGATCGCTGTAATATTAATTTACAAGCAAAAAAAAAGCGCTTAACCGAAGTTAAGCGCTTTTTTTATACTAAAACTAAATTACAACTGACTCATTATTTCTTCAGAAATATCATTAATAGCTTTTGAGCCATCTACTGCAATAATTTTTGCATCACCTGCATTCTTAAAGTAATTAACAGCAGCCATTGTGCCTGTATCATCATCATAATAAATATCATGGCGTTTATTGATCGCGCCTTCATCTTGATCATCAGCACGTGCTGAAAGCTCACCGCCACATACTCGACAAACTAACTCACCATCTTTTTCAACCGGTTTAATCGCATCAAACGCAATATGGTTAGGATGGTTATTATCATTAGCACACAATCTACGACCCATAATACGTTGCTTGGCAATCTCACGATCAAGCTCAATCTCAATCATATAATCAAGATCCATTCCCGATTCTTTAAGCGCTTTATCTAATGCTTCTGCCTGTGCTAAAGAACGGGGGAAACCATCTAACAACCAACCTTTTTCCTTTGAGTTACTTAAAGTCTCAAGCACCATTGGGATAGTAATTTCATCAGGTACAAGGTCGCCGCTATCAATAAATGCTTTAGCTTTCATCCCAAGCTCAGTGCCACCTTTTATGTGTTCACGGAAAATGGCTCCAGATTCAATATGGTCCATACCATACTTTTCTTTGACAATAGCGCCTTGCGTGCCTTTTCCGCTACCATTGGGTCCAAAAGCTAAAATATTCATAGTTGTGTATCTCCTGTTGGTTAATGAAATTAGTTTCCATTTAAAATTCTGCCATATTTATACTTCAACAAAGCTGATAAAAATGTTGTTAACTTATGCTTTGCTCGATTTTTTTGATGATTTCAAATATTGTACGATTTCTTCTTTTGCTTCACTCATCACTGAATCTCTATCTAAACTATCTAAAATACTTTGTACCGTAAGCTTAGGGCCTGTTTCACCCCACGACTTCCCCTTAGCTAAGTAATCTTCTGCTACACGCCCAACCACTAAGGTGCTATACCAAGCAACACCTCCCTGTGCAACACCAGTAACTACCGTTGAAATACCTGCTGTACCAATTTTTAGAGCTGATGAAGCAAAGTGGATAGCCCAAAACGTGGCATAAAGTACCAACATTTGAGCAGCAATAGTTTTTATCAACTCCCCTGCTTCAGATTTACTCATCGGTAATCCGTATATGCGTGACAGGTGAATCACCATGCTAACATCAATGGCTGCGGCCGCTAATAAGTCGGCAATGGGGATAGGATTTAGTGCAACCGCAACCCCCTTACCCACACAATACATGTGAATGGTATCCTCACCTACTTGTTTACGGGTAGCTAATAGCTTCTCCCCTAGTTGCTCACTTAAATTACCCGCAAATAAAGAGGCATTCAAAGCTGACAAGGTTTTACCTTCTGCTTCTATAATATCCCAGAGACGAGATTTTAGATTGATAATATCAATGGGTCTCTGCCTAATTGTCTCTGTCTCATTACCTTCTTCATCCACCATAATCACAGTCTGTTGACTGGGTGATGCTGCGGTAAAAACAATATTTTCAGGCGCGATAATACCTGTTATTCGTTTTCGAATAATAGTACGTAATTGTAAAACTTCCTTTTCGTTGTATTGATCTGCCTTATTAACGACCAAAATAATAGGACGTTTTGTATCGGCAACCATTTTTAATGCATTGAGTTCTACATCGGTGAGGTCACTATCAACTACAAATAATAGTAGATCTGAGCGACTCGCAACATCATGCGCTAAACGCTCACGCTCTTCACCATCAATCTCATTAATACCAGGGGTATCAATAAGATAAACACCTCCTGCATCGACTTCTTGCCACTCTTCAATACCTTCTGTTTTGGTTTCACCATGAAGAATGCTGACACTAAAAGCTTGTTTCCCCAATAAGGCATTGAGCACAGAGGACTTACCCACGCTAACACGGCCGAATACAGCGATATGCAAATGACCATTCTCCAACTTATCCAACATTACGCGCAGTTGTTTATAGTCATCCTGTAGTACTTTTCGAACCGAGTCTGGCACGCGGCTATCGTCTAACAAAGATGTTAGAGACTCTTTAGCAAGATCAATATTAGAATCACCTTTATCTTTCACAGCGTCCATTACTACATCCTTCACACCATCCAAAACATCACTATCAGAATCCTTTTGCATAGCGCCTGTTTTACTTTTCTGACTTTCTTGTGTCGAAAACCAGCTTGGCAAATAATTTTGCGCGTGTTTCCAAATCGTCACTCAACATCTCCTTAAAGGTAATAGCCGTTGGAGCTGGCTGTAGCTTACCACGCTGTTGCAAGGTTTTATTAACCGCATGACCTAAAGCATCAAAAATTAAACCATAAGCCACTGCATGGGTTAATCCTCCTGTGACGGTTCCGATACCAGGAAAAGCCTTCATCCCATTACCCGCAACAGCCAGTAATAAGGGCGTACTTTTTTTCATTTGACTACCACTAAAATCGAGTAGCTTATCAATATCTAACTGGCGTACCGGCACATTGTATAAAGCACATAGTCCTTTCACCATCTGCGTACCCAATACTCCTTGTATCACTAAGTCAGACCCTGGACTAATGGCAGCCAAAGCACCTAGTATCGCTTTGCGTGTAGAACTTTTGATGATAGCTTCAGCTTTCTCTTCACGAAATTCATTCTTAGCTACATCTAATTTTTGTTTTACCAATACAAAAACACTGGCGTCACGTAATGATTCTAGTAAGTCACTTTGTGTATCAATTTCATCTTGAAGGGATTCTGCCAATGCAGAAACATCAGCCTTTCTTTCTCTTATGACTTTTTCTTCTCTACCATCAGGGTAAATTTTTAAGACTTCTTCTTCTCCCCCTGATTGAACAAATACCAAGTTAATGGCTTTTTTATCTGAGCTTTTATCAAGAGAAAAGTGCTCTTCAAAACGCGTACTTATAAGGTCTTTTTCTTCATCGTTCAGGCGATCGCTTTTATTCAGTGCAACAATGAGCGGCTTACCAAAATTCTGTAGTTGTTGAATATCATTAAACTGACTACGTGATAAATCAGAATCAGTCACATAAACCACAATTTGAGCACGTATGGCTTCTTCTTGAGCCATCGTATCTAACAGACCACTCGCTTCATTTCGACCGGGCATATCGGTTAAAACTAGCTCATCATCAGAGCTACTTTTCCATGTGTACTGTTTAACATCTTGGGTGGAGCCACCGCGTACATTAATATCTAGTTGAGCATCTGGTAACAGCGTTTTTATAATCGATGATTTACCTGTACTAACATCCCCAAATAAAGCAACGTAGATTCTACCCGCTGCTTTGCGTTCTTCTAAATGCTCAATCTCACGGCGTAATTCAGACGTTTCCATACCTGATTCTTCGGCATGATCTAGCTCTTTTAAGACGTTTTCTGGTGAAACTTCTTCATTATCGGCGCCTGAAAGAAATGCTGGGGACGGCTTGAGTAGTTTATAGACCCAGTAAAAACTAAACAATAAACCTGCAACGATAAGAGAAGTGTAAATATAAAAAAGTACATCAGGGAGCTCTTGCAGACGAGCCCACACATCCAAAGCACTTCGTGTCGCTGAAAAAATAAAAAGCAATAAAAGTAGTGTAATTATAAGAACTGCAATTGCAGTTAGTTTACGAAATTTAGAAGCTTTCTTGCTCATTAGTTTAAACATTCTAAGACATAGAATGTTTAAACTAACATTTTGTAGATATTCTATCTAGTTGTTAAAAATAGAAACTAAGATTTTTTCTTAAGCAAGCTATTATAAATATCCATATAAGCCTTTGCGACAATAGAAAGACTAAAGTTATTGGTGATAAATACAGGATTTTTAGCACCCATTTCTTGCCTAAGCTCTTTGTTGCCTGCTAATTTTTTAACAGCATTCACTAATGCATTAGAATCACGCGTAGGTACAAGGTAGCCATTCCAACCATCCTTAACCACATCTCTACAACCTGGCATATCCGTTGTTATTAACGGCAGACCTAAAGCACCAGCTTCAAGCAGGATACGAGGAAGCCCTTCACGATAGTAGGTAGGTAAAACAAAGACATCCGAGGCAGATAAAACTTCAACCACATTACTCACCGAGCCAATATAATTAACATAATCAGAATAATAATCGATTGTCTTCTTTTCTATTGCCTGTTTACCTTCTGTGCCAAGCGGTCCAACTAAAACAAACTTAATATTTGATGAGCTAGACAATTTCTTTGCTGTTTCTAAAAACTCTAACACACCTTTATCTTTTACTAATCGTGCAACCATGGTCACAACAACATCATCATGCGCTTTAAGCTGATGTCTGATAACTTTAATACTAGCTTTATTAGGCTTATTCTTTAAAAATTCTTCTACATTTAACCCAGAACTTCTAACCAATTTACTTTTATATGGTGGTACTAATTTATATTTTTCAAAATAGGCTTTGTCATCTTCATTTTGAAAAATAACAACGTCAGTATAATTAATCGCATGCTTTTGAGCCATACGATAAAAAGGCTTTAGTATTTGAGCTATTAACGAGTTTGAAGAAAAAATATACCCCATTCCCGTTACTGTTCTAACGACATATTTTACACCTGATTGTTTTGCTGTCTTAGGTGCAAGCACACCAGGTTTAGTATCAAACAGATGGATTAAATCAGGTTCGATATTATGAAA
>JAZGFW010000231.1:0-15100 GCA_036479895.1 Cocleimonas sp.
TTTATCAGTTTCATGCTCAACTATTAATATTTCTCATAAAATAATTTAAGTTGTTTAAAAACGTCAGGACAGCACTCTTTTAAAACACTTGGCGCCGTAAAAAAGTATTCACTGCTCACTGCAAAAAACTCCGCAGGATTTGTCGCTGCATACTCATTAATCGTCGTGTGTTGGTAATTTTCAATGTTATTAAGCAACTGATCATAAGCGTGGCTAAGTGAATCAGTCCATTCTTGTCGATGCATACTAGGGTGTAACGGTGGCATGCCATTAGCTCGACCATTGAGCATATCGAGCTTATGTGAAAACTCATGAATGATGACATTGTGTCCTTGCTGTATTGCAAAACTTTCTCGCTCGACATCTGTCCATGCCAAGATCACTGGGCCTTTTGACCAAGCCTCACCACTTAATGCAGAACTGGTATCGTGAACCAACCCAAAATTATCAGTAACATTTCGATACACCACAAAAGTATCAGGGTAAACAACCACTTCAACCCAGCCATCGTAATAGCTCATATCCATATGCAGAATAAGTAAGCAGGCTTGTACGGCGATGATGAGACGCTTTTCATCATCAAACTTGAAACCTTTCACGCCTGTAAATGTTTTCTCATAAAGAAAAAGCGTAGTTAGCTTTTTTAATTTTTTTAAATCTTTGGTATTTAACGTGCTTAATAAAGGCAGTTGCGTAACTGTGCTTGCCCATAGCACTGGCGAAATAGGATTACTCCGAAGGATGTAAGCGTTACGTAATGTTTTTATTGGGTTAATTATCATTGTTTAACTATTCGAACGTCCTTCCGTTTGATTGATTGTCACCTAAATGACATTCTTATTACTCTTGGGCTTATATAATCTTATTCAATAGAGAAATAAGAGGATGGCGTTATGTTTCAGTTTATTCCTGTCCATGAGGACAATGTTTATGCGCTTCGAGTGTCTGGTAAGTTAAGTCATGAAGATTATCAAAAGTTTCTTCCTGAGCTAGAGGATTTAATTAATACAGATAAAAAGATTGCCTTGTTAATTGAGCTGGATGACTTTCATGGCGTTGACATCTCAGCATTAAAGGATGATTTTACCTTTTCAATGAAACATGACGATGCCTTTGAAAAAGTTGCTATCGTAGGTGAAAAAAAGTGGCATCACTGGATGACCTTGCTTTCAACCCCCTTTTTTAAAGGAACGGTCAAATACTTTAATCGTATTGATTTACAAGATGCGTGGGACTGGTTGCGTATTAAAAAATATTCCGATGATGAGTTAGCAAATATGCCAATAAAGACCTATCAGAAAGTAATGGCATGCATAGATTTTTCACCCCATTCAAGACATGCGGTGAGACGAGCAATAAAAATTGCCAAGGAGTCAAATTCTGAGTTGGTGTTGGTGAATGTCGTTGATGAATCAGCGCTCTATGATCTTTATTATGACCCAGCAGGAATGGGCTTTGCTGTAACAGAGTTTTCACTGGCAGGTGCTGAAGGTTCGATGACCTTGGTAGAATCGTTAATTGATAAGGCGAATAACCAAATGCTAGCCACCCTTAATGAGCTAGATCTTGATAAAAAACAAGGTGTGGTATTGACGGGTCGCCCTAACAGCACACTAAATTCCTATGCAGAAGCTCAAGATATCGATCTAATTGTGATGGGCACCCATGGCAGACGCGGTATAGATCGTGTACTTGGTTCTTCAACCCGCTACGTACAATCTCATGCGCGTTGTGAGGTGCTATCTGTTCCGTTAGTAAGTTACTAGGTAATAGGTTACTAGGTTACTAGGTTAATAGGTCTGAAAATAGGGCTATATTTTATTCACATGAATACGTCGAACAAATAGGAGCGTTACAACAACGTCGCCCCTGTAAAAAATATCTATCACTACGAGTCATTTATAAAGAAAGATCAGTAATGTTGGTTGTAAAGGCGATAACTCTACTGTAGATAAGTTTACTTGATTTAAAAAATACAAGAAACTGTCATAAGGCATCACTACATTGGTAAATAGGAGCTAAAATAGAGTTAAAAATTAATTTAGGAAGCTTCCGATGTCTCAAACAAAACTTGATGAAATTTTATCTCGCTTACAGTTATTGCAAAATGAGTTAGAAGATGAACTTGAAACGCTTTTGGAAGAGAAGCGCGAATATTTTCAATATACCTTTGAAAAAGGCAAGGTTCGTTTTAAAAAGCAAATACATGAATTACAGCGTAAACATAAGAAAGGGCTTCTTAAATATATCGTTGAGGCTAAGCTTAAACATATCATTTCTGTGCCTGTTATTTACTCAATTATTATTCCCATTTTTTTTATTGATATTACTGTTACGCTTTATCAACATATCTGTTTTAGGCTTTACGGTATCCCGCGCGTCCAACGCACAAAGTATGTAGTGATTGATAGACAGCATCTAGGGTACCTCAATGCGCTAGAAAAGTTTAATTGCATGTATTGTGGGTACGGAAATGGCGTAATGTCTTATGTCAGAGAAATTATCGCCCGCACAGAACAATATTGGTGCCCTATTAAACACGCACATAAAATTATTGATGCACACCAGTGGGCTGAAAACTATGTAGATTATGGCGATGCAAGTGCCTATCGAGAAAAACTCGTTGCATTACGCAAAGTTGTAAGCAATGAGAAAGCTTGATTCATCTACGCACACACCCTTCCCTTGGCGTGAAGGGAATAGCATTGAGTTTCTAATAGATGGCCAGCAATTTTACCCCGCCATGCTCAATGCAATTAACACTGCAAACAAATATGTTTTGATGGAAATGTATTTGTTTGAATCAGGAAAAGTAAGCAGTCAATTTATTAACGCATTTACATCAGCAACTCACCGAGGTGTACATGTGAAAATATTGATTGATGCCTATGGTGGCGTAGCACTGTCAAAAACCGACCGATCGCGCTTAACCAACTCAGGTGTTCAACTGGCTTTTTATAACCCCCTCATGTTTAAAAAGCTAAAAACAAACCTGTTTCGTACTCACCGAAAATATTTGCTGATTGATGGAATAAAAGTATTCGTAGGAGGTGTAGGAATTACTGATTCCTTTCAAGGAAAAAATGCTTGGCGAGAAACAGTTGTCGGTCCAGTTGTGGCAGACTGGCAGACTCTTTTTTCAAAAAACTTCAAACAATGGTCAGATAATGTTGTTCCAGAAACCAATGTCTTTGATCAAACTCAGGCTAACGCTGATAGAAAAATTTCTGCAAGGCTTGCTTACACCGCTGGTGGAACACGTTTAGAGATCAAAAAAAACTTATTAAATCGAATCAATAATAGCAAAAATGTAGTTTGGCTCGCTTCAGCTTATTTTATTCCTTCAAGGAAAATACGAAAAGCATTAAGAAAGTCAGCTATTAATGGAAAGGATGTCCGTTTACTTTTACCCGGGGTAATAACAGACCATCCAGCTGTGCGCTATGCGAGCAGACGTTACTACGCGAGGTTATTACGCTTTGGGGTCAAAATATTTGAGTACCAAGGGCGCTTCACACATACCAAGATGGTAATAGTTGATGACTGGATAACGATAGGTTCTAGCAATATGGATAGATGGAATTTTCGTTGGAATCTCGAGGCAAACCAAGAAATTGAAGATAAAGACTCATCTAAAAAAGCAAAAGAAATAATAGACCATGACTTTAAACACTCCATCGAAATTACTTATTCTGAATGGATAAAGCGCTCAAAGTATCAGCGGATAAAAGAATGGTTATGGGGTCGCTTAGACCTTTTTTTGGCAAATAAAATTTAATCGCTTAAGAATTAAGTTCAAGGTGCCGAATTCAGTAATCTTCTGTTAGGGCCTAGTAAATTAATTTACCTAGCAGGTTTAAACTGCAATAACCCCACGCCTATCGCTACAAACAAACTTCCCACTGTACGGTTAAACCATTTAACCCGCTTGCTAGTTGAAAACCAATTTTTCGCTTTATAAGCCAGCTGACCATAGGCAACTAGGGTTAGAAAAGACAACGCCATAAAGGTAAGTGTCATGATAATAAACTGAGGGATCAATGCCGCTTGCAAGTTAATAAACTGCGGAAAAAGCGCCGTAAAAAACAGCACCGCTTTGGGGTTGGTAATTGCAATCAAAAAGCCTTCGGTATAAAAGCTTTTATGGCTTCGGGCATCATCTTGCTGACGCTTAACATCAGTAAAAAGATTCGTTTTTGAGCGCCATTGTCGAATACCCAAATAGATTAAATAACCTGCACCCACGATTTTAATCATCAAAAATAAGGTTGTGGAGGTTTTTAAAACCGCGCCCAAACCCAAAATAGCAGACACCGATAAAACAAAAATCCCTGTTTCATTACCCAAGGCAGATAACACCACACTGCGTGTGCCATGTTTTAAACTATTTGAAATAGTCAATAATGTCGCTGGTCCTGGGCTAACAATGGCAACCAATGCCACCGCTACAAATAATAACCATGTTGAAAAATCCATTAAACTCAATTCCTTCTTTACGTTTCGTCACAAACAACTATACATTAATAGTTGCTGTGACTATGCTATTAGGGCATCTCTATTGATTAGGCAATTCATCTGGCAACGCCAAAAATCCAGAATCAAGGCGTAACTTTGAAGCCATGTCTAGACCTGTCGAAAAGTTACAACGAAGAGTCTGGCTTTTTGGCTAAGCCCCAAAGGGCGAACTTTCAAGCTATCATCTTCGTTGTTGTGTCTCTCATGAAGGCAATAAGCATTCCTTTCGAGACACGTCTAGAATATGATAGCTTGAAAGTTCGCAGATGAGTTGCCTAATCAACAGAGATGCCCTTAGCATGACCGATAAAAAAAATACTACCTACGTTTTTTCGCACACCACACTTTTAGAAGCTTTAAAAGAATGGGAGTTAGCGCAAGTTGAGGCGTACCCGAAACAAAAAGAGCGCATACAAATAACCACGGTGGCGATGCAACATTTTTTGCGCTCTGAACAAGTTAAAAACCACAAGATGATTTTATCAGGCAACCCTGATGATTTTGAGGTTGTCATGCCTACCTCTGCAAAGAAATAAACTTTAAAAGAACAGCTATTTATTAAAAATATTAAGTAAAGCAACACCCGCTACAACCATCAAGAATCCCGTACGCAAGGTCAAAAATTGCTTAAAATCACTGGGTACAAACTGATCTACCGAAGGAAAAAAGTGACGCACTGCTCCCATGAGAAGCGTAGAAACACCCATTAGTAATAATAAAACAGCAATAGCTGATAACATTAGTATCGTCCTCCATCGACAGGAATGACATGTCCTGTTATAAAATCAGCATCACCCACCAAGAATAAAATTGCCTTGGCAATATCTTCAGGTGTCCCCTGCCTTTTTAAGTGTGTTTTTTCTAACAAAGCATTCTGTTCTTCTTCTGCGCCATTCTCTGGCCATAAAATTACGCCTGGTGCTACGCCATTCACCCGTACCTCGGGTGCTAACTCCTTGGCTAAAGATTGGGTTAGCATAATCAATCCCGCCTTTGCAGTACTATAAACGGGGTAATCTTTTAAGGCGCGCATTCCATAAATATCGACCATATTAACAATACAACCTTTGTTTTTAATTAAGTGAGGAGCAACGGCTTGAGATAAAAACAGCGGTGCTTTTAGGTTACTCCCCATTAAATCATCCCAGTGTTGCTCGGTAATTTCACCCACTTTTGTAGGATAAAAACTAGAGGCATTGTTCACTAAAATATCCAAGCGACCAGTCTGCTTTATAATTGAATCAACCAGTTCAGGAAGACTAGCTACATCCAATAAATCAGCTTGCTGTAAAAAACAAGAATCAGCGCGAATCGCATTCAACTCATCACACAGTTTTTTAGCCTCAGCTGATGAGCTTCGGTAATGCACCACAACACTAGCCCCAGCTTTATGCAAGGCTCGTACCGTTACCGCGCCTATGCGCCTTGCTGAACCGGTTACTAAAGCAACTTTACCGTTTAAATCAGACATGCTGTATTATCACACTCCTATGAACCATACCATTAGTTTACCAGAACCTTCTAGCGATGCACTGCAACACAGCCAAAAACTTGTGGTGCGGATTCGTGAAGAAATTAAGTCTCATCAAGGCGCTATAACCTTTCGCCGTTATATGGAAATGGCATTGTATGAGCCAGCACTAGGTTATTATGTAGCGGGCACACATAAGATTGGGGCAGAAGGGGATTTTGTAACAGCACCTGAAATTTCGCCTTTGTTTTCTCAGTGTATTGCCGAACAATGTGTTGAAGTTTTAAAAGAAATCAACAGAGACACTTCAACTCCGCTCAGGGCAAGTATTTTAGAGTTTGGCGCAGGCTCCGGCGCTATGGCAACAGAAGTGTTACGTGAGTTAGAAGCACAAAATACACTGCCAGAGCATTATTATATTCTTGATGTAAGCCCTGACTTAAAACAACGCCAAAAAGAAAGCTTTGAAAAACACATCCCACATTTATTACCAAAAATCATTTGGTTAAGTGAACTACCTAAAGACTTTAGTGGCGTTATTTTAGGTAATGAAGTGCTGGATGCGATGCCTGTTGATGTTTTTACCCAGCAAAACGACACCGTATTTGAACATCATGTCATCTGGGAAGAAGGCGAATTGCGCGAGCAACTGCGCCCTGCAAGCGATACTTTAAGTAAGCAAGTTTTAGCGTTAAAACTCCCGCACGAAGCAACACCCTATACATCGGAGATTAACCCTAATCTTGAAGCTTGGTTTAATAGCGTATCTAACTGCATGAAACAGGGCGTTATTCTATTGGTAGATTATGGCTACCCTCAAAAAGAGTACTACCTAGCAGATCGCAATAAAGGTACGTTGATTTGCCATTATCAACACCTCGTTAATGAAGCACCCCTGCTCTATTCTGGCTTGCAAGATATTACGGCTAATGTGGATTTTACGGCGGTGGCTGAATCCGCCGATAAGGCAGATTTTCAAGTAGCTGGTTTTGTCTCACAAGTCTCTTTTTTAAGCAATGCAGGGCTGGAAAAGTTTTTTATGCAAGCTTTGGATAAAAACCCTGATGATCAGTACAAACTTGCACAACAAGTACGAACAATAAGCCTTCCTTCAGAAATGGGGGAACGCTTTAAGTTTATTGGTTTAAGCAAAGACTACGATAAACCATTGTTAGGATTTTCAGCTATGGATCAGCTTCATCGTTTGTAAATTATTAATACTGAGGGAGACAGAGTAATTGGTAGCCAACTCAAAGTGGTGACAACAGGCAATAGCTACCAGTATACGGTCTAAATCACACTATCAGTGGAGCATCTTTGGCTTGATGGCTCTCTTTGTACATTTTGAATAAAACACTTTCTTCTCTCTCTATACGTGTTCTAAGTTGCTCTCCTAGCAAGTTGAATTCATGCAGAAAACCACTATATGATTTCTCATTAAACGGTACATTTTGGCTTTGGTTTAAGGTATAAAAGATAGAAATATAATGGTTTTTCATTTCTAAGTTCAGTGCTGAAAATGCTTTCTTACGTTTAGGATATTTCTGGCTAATATATATTTTTAAGTAGCCGTACAAGCCCTTATCCGCTACTTGAAAATATTCGGTAAAGCGCGCGCTAAACAATTCGAGCTGCTCGGCGACTAGCTTATACTTTTTACTTTCAGCATTTGTCATGATACCAGCATAGATGAAAAGTAGTTCACGATGATCTTTTTGTAGCGTTTCAATTAATCCAAGATCATACGTAGGTAGCATCGATGGTGGAGTATCCATAGTGATACTTCTCTTATCATCACCTCTTCGATCATATTGCTTAACAGGCGTTTTCGTATTGGCAGGCATAAGGCGTTTTACATCAACTTCTTGAAGTAAAAATTCTTTTAGCTTTACTTCTGTTTCAAGTAAATCTTTGAGCTTGTTAATTTCAACTTCCATTTCTAGAAACTTCTTTACATCTATCGACCCAAGATCCTTATTTAATACTTCTTTTACTGAATCAAACATCACTTTAAACCTATTATTTTTATTTTCGCTACATTCGTTCTAATTGAACGGAGTTTTATGTATGTATTTTAACATTTTTCTAAAAAGCATATTGATTGAACAGACTAATGGTAGAATCTCAGAATTACTAGAGATGTATACATGAAAATTCAATGGTTCCCTGGCCATATGCACAAGGCCAGCAAAGAAATTAGAGACAAACTCCCTGAAATGGACTTATTGATTGAGGTCCTTGATGCAAGAATTCCTGGTTCTAGCGAAAACCCCATGCTGGCTAAAATACGCGGGGATAAACCGTGTATTAAAATTTTCAATAAAACTGACTTAGCCAACCCAGAGCTTACGACACAATGGCAACAATATTACGAGCGTGATCAAGGCATTAAAACACTTTGTGTAACCCGTGATCAGCCTGACAAAATTAAACAAATATCAGCACTTTGTCGCAAGATGATCCCTATCAGCGAAATCCGCGATAAAGAGATTCAAGCAATGATTGTGGGTATCCCTAATGTAGGGAAATCAACCCTTATTAATATCATTACGGGTAGAACAATTGCCAAAACAGGTAATGAAGCAGCCGTAACCCGCCAACAACAACGTATTAAAATCAATGATAATGTGGTGTTGTTTGATACACCAGGTTTACTTTGGGGTAATATCAATAATGAAAATAGTGGCTATCGCCTAGCCATCACTGGTGCCATTAAAGACACTGCTTTTGACAGCGACGATGCGGCTTTTTACTTAGCTGAAACCCTTATCAAGTATTACCCAGAAATGTTGGTTGAGCGTTATAACCTAGCATCAGCGCCACAAACAGAATTAGAACTTATTGAAACGATTGGTCGGTTACGGGGTTGTTTACGCGCTGGCGGCATGGTCGAAATTGATAAAGCCTGTAAAATTCTCATTAACGAATTTCGTCTGGGTACGCTCGGACAAATCACCTTAGAAAATCCCGATGACTTTATGCAAGAAGTAAAGCAAGCAGATATAGAGAAAGCTGAGAAAGAACAAGCTAAGCAGACGACCAAAACAGAGCGTAAAAAGCGCTGGAAGAAGAACCGTAAATAACTGATATTTCGCTAAATCAACAGGGCTACCTAAAGACGGCGACATAATCAAGTTAGCCGTTTTAAACCACAAACGATAAACTTACTTACACAGATCCAAAATTCATACCTATCGATAAACGCATCTGCCCTGATTCGTTCTCATCAACTGCATGTAAAAGACGAGGAGAAAAGAAAATAAACTCACCTGCTATCGGCGTAATACTAACGCATTCATCACTTTCTTTTGTCGTATCACCTAGAACTAGGTTTCCTGAGCTCTCAGGCACGTTGATATAGTAGACACCCGAGAGTAGCTCATCATCTTCGTCATGCGTATGGGCGGATGTTTTATGCCCCGCTTGCATCTCATTAAACCAAAAACCTACCTTTAGTTTTAGATCCGAGTTTTTATAAGTATCAAGTATTTGTGAGGCATATTGAATAGCTTCATCTAACAGTTCAGCCAAGCTTGGTATACGCCCTCTGTCAATATAGATGTTTTCAAAGCGTCCACCTAAGTAATGCGTTTTAACACTTTCAGAGGAATCTTTTATAGCCATGTAGGCTGATTCTAAAGCTTTATTTTGAGAAGCACTAAACGAGGATTGTTTACAGTAATAGCGTGACTGTTGACTCATCTCTTGGTAATTTTGGATTAGTTACTTTTTAAAGCAGCCGTCAGCAACTTCGCCGTAATATCCACCACTGGTATCACTCGATCATAATGCATACGCTTAGGACCGATGACACCCAGTACGCCAATATGTGAGTCATCAATTTGATACGGTGCAGTGACCACAGAACAGTCACCAAAAACATCATGCCCTGATTCGCTACCGATAAATATTTGTACACCGTCGGCATCTAAACACTGATCCAATAGACCTAAAACATCACGCTTTTGATTAAAGGCATTAAAGAGTTGGCGTAACTGAGCAACATCCGATAAATCATCATAGTCAGCCAGATTGGTTTGCCCTGCGATTATACAATCTTCGTGTTGCTCATCACTCAATCCCGACACAGCTTGCTCACCTATATTAATCGCAGATAGCATCATCATATTCATGTTTTTGCGCACTTGTTCCATTTCTTCCACAAGTGTCGCACGTGCTTGTTGTAAATCTTGTCCCACGAGTAATTCATTCAAATAATTACTGCTTTGCTGTAATTCAGACAAAGAAATATTTTGTTCAAGGTGAATCATACGATTTTCAACATCATCATTCGACATAACCAAAACCACCAATAACTGTTGTTCTGATAGTTTTAAGAATTCAATATGACGAATCGCCCGCACTTCCATCTGCGGAGCCATAACGATGCCGGTTAACTGGGTCAAGCCAGATAAAACAGTGGAAGCAGAATGAATTAAATCATTGGAAGAGCCGCGCCCTATTTCTTCTTCAAACTCGTGCCATTCTTGTTGTTCAAGCGGTTTAATATTTACCAATGTATCGACAAACAAACGATAACCTTGCGAGGTCGGAACACGCCCTGATGAAGTATGTGGCGCGTGAATATAACCAGCATCTTCTAAAGATTTCATAACATTTCGAATCGTCGCGGGGCTTAAATCTAAACCGCTGCGTTTAGCCAGCAAAGTCGAGCCAATCGGTTGCCCGTCTGAAATATAGCCTTCGATTAAGACTTTAAGTAGATGTTGGGCGCGCTCATTTAAATCAGACATGGTTTAATAATGGAGAACGAATGGATGAATTCAAGGTTTTCGCTTTATAAACCTGTACAATTATTCAAGCATTGTAGTTATTTCTGAACGCTGTAAGTAGCGCATTCCTTGCTTCAACCAACATCACCACCTCCTTTAGAATATACGCGTTGTACTTTCAACACCTAGGAGGCTTTCTGAAAGCAGGGTTATCCACAAGTAATTAAGAACATACTCTACTTTCTGTTAAGCTAAAAAACCATTAAACTATCACCCATGTCAGCCGTATTAGAACCCCACAGCAATAATAGTAACCTCGCTCAAGATCTTAGCGAGCTTCAGCAACTTAAAGTGCCGCCTCATTCGATTGAGGCTGAGCAGTCAGTCCTTGGCGGGCTACTGCTTGAGAACCGTGCTTGGGATAAAGTCGCCGACGTTGTCGATGAACATGACTTTTATCGCCAAGACCACCGCCTTATTTTTCGCTCAATCGCAGTACTTGCTGAAAGCGACAGCCCACTTGATATCATTACTCTATCCAACTGGCTAAAAGATCGTGATGAGCTAGAAAACGCTGGGGGTCTTGCTTACTTAGGCACACTCGCAAAAGACACACCTAGTGCAGCCAATATCCGAGCTTACGCCAAAATTGTTCGTGAAAAATCCGTCTTACGTCAGTTAATCAGTATCGGCACCGAAATCACCGATGATGGCTTTAATGCAGGGGATCGCCCTAGTAGAGAGCTCCTCGATGAAGCCGAGAAAAAAATATTTGAAATTGCTGAACAAGGCAATCGCCAGCAAGACTTTCAAAATATTAAAAATCTGCTTAAGTCTACCCTTCAAACCATTGAAGAGCGCGGAAAATCGGGTGATGCCCTCACAGGTGCAGAAACAGGCTACGCTGATTTAGATGAAAAAACATCAGGTTTACAAAACGGTGATTTAATTATCGTTGCAGGTCGACCTGCTATGGGTAAAACAACCTTTTCCATGAATTTAGCCGAATTTGTCGCCATTAATGATAAAAAGCCCGTCGCTATTTTCAGTATGGAAATGCCCGCTGAGCAACTTATTTTACGTATGTTTGCTTCAATTGGTCGTGTACCCCTTAACGATATTCGTTCGGGCAAAATCCGCGAGGAAGATTGGCCTCGTATCGGCATGGCGGTTAAAACGTTTGGCGAAACCAAGCTCTTTATTGATGATACTGCCGCCCTATCACCTACTGAAATTCGTGCTAAATGTCGACGCCTCGCACGTGAACAAGGGGATCTAGGTTTAGTCGTCATTGACTACATTCAATTAATGCAAACGGGTAGCAAATCAGATAACCGCGCCGCTGAAATATCAGAAATATCGCGTGGCTTAAAACAACTCGCCAAAGAAATGAACTGCCCTGTTATTGCCCTTTCACAGCTTAACCGTTCCTTAGAGCAGCGCCCCAATAAACGCCCGATCATGTCGGACTTACGTGAATCAGGTGCCATCGAGCAAGACGCGGATATTATTATGTTTATCTATCGCGACGAAGTTTACAACGAAGACACACCCGATAAAGGCATGGCAGAAGTGATTATCGGCAAACAAAGAAACGGTGCTATCGGTACGGTTCGATTGACCTTTACAGGTAAATTTACACGTTTCGATAATTACATGCCAGATGTCTATGCTCCTTCGCAATAAATTATTCGCAAGTCAGAGTAATCTGCAGATATAATAATAAACATGAATCGCTCTGCCACCATAACCATCCACCCCAAAGCACTCCAGCATAATTTAAATCAAGCAAAAAAAAGTGCACCCAACAGCAAAGTAACTGCGGTTATAAAAGCCAATGCATACGGGCATGGTGCTGTTGCAACAGCAGGGATTCTCTACCCCGATACCGATGGCTTTTCAGTTTCTTGTATTCAAGAAGCGGTTGAACTACGTCAAGCCCATATTGATTTACCCATAACCGTTTTACAAGGTCATCAAAGCAGCGATGATTTACGTATTGCTATGCACTATGGACTACGTTTAACCGTGCATGATGAACGTCAATTAAGTCTGCTTGACTTATTCTCCCACACACATCGTTTTGATTTAAATATTAAGGTTGATACAGGCATGCATCGCTTAGGGTTTCATCCTGATAAAACTTCAAGCATTTACAAAAAACTTAAAGAACATGCTTTAGTTAACCCGAAAAATCTTATGTTAATGACGCACCTTTCTTGTGCTGATGAGTTGGATAATGACACAACCAAGAAACAATTAACCGTGTTCGATAAAGCCTGTTCAGGGATCAACACACCAAGGACCATTGCAAATTCAGCGGGCATTTTAGGT
Source organism: Cocleimonas sp. (assembly GCA_036479895.1). GTDB lineage: Bacteria > Pseudomonadota > Gammaproteobacteria > Thiotrichales > Thiotrichaceae > Cocleimonas. The sequence continues at coordinate 13,054 of JAZGFW010000231.1, forward strand.
TGGAAAACAAGCCATGCTGATTGGATTAGACCCGGTATCATGTTATACGGTAGCTCCCCCTTCTCTGCTATTAACAGAAAGGAATATGATTTACAAACCACAATGACATTAAACGCACCTGTGATTTCGGTACATCAATTAAAAAAAGGCGATAGCATTGGTTATGGAGCAACATGGCAATGCCCAAATGACATGAACGTCGCCGTGATTGCTTGCGGCTATGCCGATGGTTATCCACGTCATGCAAGCTCTGGTACACCTATTTGGTTAAATGGTGAGAAAGCACCGCTACTTGGGCGTGTTTCAATGGATATGATTGTGATTGATGTAAATCACATCAAAGAGCAAGCTGTGCAAGTGGGTGATATTGCCGAGTTATGGGGTAATCATATCAATATTGATGAGGTTGCTAAAAATGCTGAAACCATTAGCTATGAACTACTCTGCAATGCAGGAAATAATTGTCAACATAGTTCTGGTTAGGTCTTTTCAGTTTAAATTCATACTAATAGAGACCGTTGCACAAGTCAGATGACGAGCAAAAATAACTAAAATCCCGCACCTTTTCCATGGGAAGCTTGCTAAGAACCCGTTATCTAGCTCATTTTTCGCCTCGATCAATGAAATATCAGCCGATTTTTCTTTCGCCACCAACTCATGCAAAAGTCTCAATATGATAAAATGATCGAAGCCTACTCTAGCAGGTCGTTTTGGTATTTTTATCATTTTCTAATCACTCCTATGGGAACTAAATTAGAAATTGAATATCTTAACGTTTGAATGACATTAATATCTTCAGGAGAAGAAATCATGAAATCACTTTTTAAACCAGTATTAACCAGCGGACTTATTGCTCTAACACTATCATCAGTATTGCTTAACGGCTGTAGTAATGTCAGCCGTGAGCAAGACCATACCATTGCAGGAACAATTGTGGGCGGAGCCATTGGTCGTCAGTTTGGTAGTGGTGATGGACGTGATGCGATGACTATTATCGGTGCAATCGCAGGCGGAATGATTGGCGGAAAAGTTGGGCGTGAGCTAGACCGTGAAGACCAACAAAAGGTGAGTAGGTCACTTGAAAGAACACCTAACTACCAGAAAGTTGCGTGGAATAATCCTAATACCAATACCCAATATAAATTCACACCCGTTAATCGCTACGAAGGCAAAGTAAATGGATCACGTACTGTATGCCGTGACTATGTCATGGATGCTTGGATTGATGGACGTATGCAACAGGTTCGAGGACGTGCTTGTAAGAATACGCGCGGCCAGTGGATAAATGCTACTTAGCAAGATAGCTTAAATATATTTTTACGATGAAGTTCATGAAAAAATAAAGGTAATGATATTTACTACTTTTATACTCTCCAACTAGCAGGGTTGGAGAGTAAGGAGAGAGGTCTGACTTTTCCTTCAAGGTGTAAGTCTTTTTACTTGCTCTTTACACGCTGTAAATTTCAGCATTAACTCAATAACAAACTATCATCACTCAGCTCTTCACCCTGCTGGTTTTTCTTAAATAAATCCAGTAAATCTGCCACCGTCAACCCTTTGCGTTCGTTACCTTTTACATCAAACACGATCTTACCTTCGTGCAGCATTATCGTTCGTGTGCCGACTTCTAACGCCTGTTGCATACTGTGCGTAACCATTAATGATGTAAGCTTATTCTCATCAATAATTTGGCACGTTAGACCGATAACAAAAGCGGCTGTTTTGGGATCAAGTGCAGCCGTGTGTTCATCCAGCAATAATATTTTAGCGGGTTGTAATGCCGACATTAACAGGCTAATGGCTTGGCGTTGACCACCTGACAGTAAGCCCATTTTATCTTTTAGGCGGTTTTCTAAACCTAGCCCTAGGCGTGATAGTTGTTGCTTAAACACTTCTCGATTTTTTGCATTCAAGGCTGAGCCAAACCCAGTTGATTGTCCCCGATACCAAGCTAAGGCCATGTTTTCTTCAATACTTAAATTTTCACAACTCCCTGCTAGCGGATCTTGAAAAACGCGTGAGATCAGTTTAGCGCGTTGCGGCGTTG
>JAZGFW010000232.1:0-3213 GCA_036479895.1 Cocleimonas sp.
CCTACTTTCCGCACGTTGAGATCGTCGTATTCTCGAATATTCGACCCCCTCACTGACCGTATTCCGCGCTCGGCACGCCCAGCAAATCTAACACCGTACGCTGAATGTCGCTCAGCGGATCCCAAAAAGTCTTGATTGGCTGCCCTCGTTGGAACAACTGATGTCGACGTAGTGGCTGGAACAGCCGCAGAACTTTGTCTGCTGTGGGCGCACGGCACGGGCGGTCCTCGGGGTACAGGGAGATCGTCCGAATGCCCCGTTGTTTCATGGCCAGACGAATATGACGTTCGATGAGCGCGTGGAGGCTCAGCGCCAAGAAGTACATCAACAGATAGGCCTCGATGCGCTCGGGGGTTTTGAAGTTGACGGGAACGACGTGTTGGGCCGTCTTGAGCTGCTCGTGGCGTTTTTCGACAAACGCTTGGTACTTGTAGGTACTCAAGACGTCCAGGGCGGACATCGTATCGACGGGCTGATTTGTGATGAGGGGGAAGATACCGTCCGCGGTTGCGGAGGCACGAATCGCGTCACGGTCGAGGGTGACCACGGGTGTGACGACCTCGGTCTCCTCGCAAAGGTAGCGAGTGTCTTTTCCTGGACGACCCGGCCTCTCCTGCTTGTGGGTCTTGACTTGGGTGGATTCGAGTTGGACGCGCACCCAGGGGCGCGCGCCGGTTTCCACGAAGACGCGCTCGACGGCGGCCTCAACCTGCTCACGGGTCTTCAGTTTCCGCACGCCGACCCGCTCGCGGAGGCGTTGGAACTCCTGCCGCGCTCGTTGAATCTTGTCCTCGCGCATCCGCTCGTCGTGCTGCCATTTTTCCGAGCTGCGATACCAAACGACGCGATATCCCTCCGAGCTGGGACAGGGGTCTTCGAGCATTTCGAAACGTGTGGGAGGGCCACCGTTGCGTCGGGGCGAAGGGCGGTCCCAAAGCAATTTCCAGTCCACGTTGTTCTGGGCAAGCCATGCCTTGAAGCGACGGTCCTCTTTGCGTGTGCGAGGGAGGACGGTGATAAATTGGCCGCCCTTGTCGTGAATGTGGGCCATGTTCTTTCTTGTGCACAGTTTGGAGTCGGCGACGTAGACAAAGTTGGGGCCGCCGACGAGGGTGCACAGTGCATCCCAAATGCCGATATGGGTGGTGTCGTCCGTCTTGTTTCCGTCGTAGACGTTGTAATGAACCGGAACGGCGCCGTCGTGGCTGACGGTCAGCGACCACACAAGTTGCTTGAGGTCGGGCCTGTGATCTTTGTTGTGGCCGCGAACGATTTTCGCGGGAGGGTGGCCGGGGTCGCGGGGTGACTGGGAGCGATACTCGCCAGAGAAGGTGAGGCTGGTCGAATCGTTGTGGAGATGGCGGAGGTCGATGTCGAACTCCTGGACCATGTGAAGCATGAGTCGAGTGAGCATGCTCTTGCGGTCGGATTTGAACAGCTTGTCGAGTGTGCGACCGAGGCGGTCATCGTTGATGAGTTGGACCTGATTTGACTGGAGGTCCAGAAGTTTCGGCTCCAGCTGCTGGGCCCACTGGGGCACGGCGTAGAGAGGATGTGGAGAGAGGGTGAAGTTTCGCAGGAGGAGCAGCGCCGTGTCGACCGGGGGTAGCTTGCAGCGGGGGTCGGGTGGACCGAGGGTTTCCTCGAGAAAGCTGCGGACGCGGAGGCGTTCGAGGAATGGCTGGAGGACGGGATGGGCACCGATTTCGCGGGAGACCAGGTTGAGTTCATCGTACGCGCCCGGCATCTACTCGCCTCTATCTGCTGGTCGCAGGGGATGGGGATGGCGAGGTGAGGAGAACGGACGTCGAGCCGGTAGCCCGGGGTCGGGCGGTATTTCGGCAACTCGGGGCCTGCGTGGCCGCGGAGGTCGGTCGATTCGAATGCCCACAGATGGATCTGGCCACATATAGGAAGAGGTGTCGATCTCGAATGGTCCAAAGTGCGTGGTTCGCGAAGTGTGGTTTCTCACTATGCGATATGCGATATAGGAAGTGAGCATGACGCGCGGAATGGCGATATTATGCACGCAGGGGCCTCGACAAGGAGAGGGTGGTGATGCAAACTATGGAGGTATTTTCAGAAGGAGAAGCCGCAAGCCGACACCCTGTGCGAGCGAAGAACGCATTCGACTTTCATCGACCCGAGACCCGCGTCGAGACGATATCCTTTAGATCAGTAGGGAGCGATGCCGACGAAGGCAGCGCTTCTCAAGGGTCGCATATAAGCAGGAAGTCTCGCGCCCATGTTTTCATCTGCTCGAAGGTCGTGCGGGGTTGTGCATTTGCGTGCAGGCGAGGACGACTGTGCCAGGAGTGTGCGAATCCCGCCCCTTGCTAATTGCAAAATACAACGAAAACGACGTGCGGAAAGTAGGGTGGAAGGGCTGCCGGCCGCCGGATTCGTACCCGGCGAGGAGTACGAGATCACGTTTCGCTGGCCGGAGGAGGCGCCGGTCGTTTCGGTGATTGGCGAGATTGTGACGGACCTACGCGACGGGGCCGGAAAACTGGAGATCCCGGAGGAGGGGCGCCGGAATACGTCGGGCGAGATATACCCACTTTCCGATGGCCGCGTAATCTTCTCGATTCTCGCCTACGAGGAAACCTCGGCGCGGGTGCTGTGGACGGCGCCAATGGGCTCGGAGCCCGCATTCGTCCACGCGATGGTCGTAAGTGGAGACGACTCTGGCGACCCATCGGGAGATCGAGTGACAGAGTATTCGACACGATTGCTTCCCGCGAGTGTTTCCCCGCCTGCGATCGCCTCGGGAGGGTGCCGGATCTCTGCGAGGACGACGATAGCGGATTGGAGCCTCTGCTTTTACTGTGTGCTGATGGGCGGGCGCCTCCAGCGACGGAGGTGGGACTCGCCCCGGAGACAGAGTTGCCATGAGAAGTGAAAAAGAAACCAAGACTTGTGATCTGCGAAATGTATGTGTGGTGTGGTTGTTGGTCGGGGTAGCGACACCCGTGATGGCGTCTTGTACGCGCGCGAGTACAGGCGGCATTTATGTCGACAGCGCCCCGGACGGAGGGTGGGTGTCGGATGAGGATGGGGAGGATGGGGAGGATGGAGAGGATGGAGAGGATGGAGATGGAGATGGAGATGGAGATGGAGATGGAGATGGAGATGGAGATGGAGATGGAGATGGAGATGGAGATGGAGATGGAGATGGAGATGGAGATGGAGATGGAGATGGAGATGGAGATG
>JAZGFW010000233.1:0-7484 GCA_036479895.1 Cocleimonas sp.
CCAAATTCAATTTTTAGATACCGAGATCCGTGTCGTACCATTGCCTGCTGCAGCGTGGCTGATGCTTTGTGGCGTTGGTGCATTCTTCAGAATAGGCATGCGGGGTAAGAATATCAGCCTCACAGCAAGATAGTAATAAACGATGCAGATTGTAAAATTTCGGTTAACCCACAGCAAGTAGAATCAATGGTTGAATTATGTAGGGTGGGATCCCACCCTACATAATTAATTCTACAGTTTGGGTTTACAGTACTTCGAAAATAAACTCAATCGACACCAGAATCAACACAGATCTTTCAGAATAACGCCCATATCTTTCCGTAACACTCCGAATATTACTTTCTTTCGATATTTCGGTACGATGACTATGTGGTATCTGCAATACCACCTCACATGGGACTGGCTTTGCCATTCTCTCATCTTGGATTCTCCTCTTTAACTTAGCGGGTTCAGGGGAGAATCTACATCATCTCTTCGTTCCTATTCCCGTGAACGGCAGAGCCTATTCGCGTCGCACAGGCAAAGCCGGTGGCTTACATCGGTTGAGTTAGCGCAACAAAGCAAGAATTGACCCTTAGAAACTTTAGGCCTAATTTCCAGTTTCATTTTCTTCAACAAATTCTTCTCACGAATCTTGGTAGATACGCAAATTTCTCTAGCCATACGATGACATCATGCTAACCGTAACTCCCTACTTCAGACTACCTGACCTCATCACGGTAAATCAAAAGGTTATTGTCATTCATGGGATTTTGTTCTGAGCTTAGAATAACGACTTCTCTTCGTAGGAGCGGCTTTAGCCACTCCTACGAAGGTATCAATACAATTTCCGTGAGATCAGGGATTCTGTACTTTTCAATTTGGTTTGGACTTGTCACCACCAATAATTTTATTGTCTTCCACTGACGACCACTTAAAATTCATAACTTATTGTTATTAATATCTATTTATATCATTACTAACAAAAATTCCTGGCCACCACTAATCATTGACGAACCGCTATAAACGGAGTAATATCGCCGCCCAGTAGAATACATACGTAATCGTATGCATACATATTATGTAATATGTGTGCTTATTAGTTACAGATATAATCTTATGTTTACGTACGATTCTGCTGCACATTACATGTAATCAACAGGGAGTATATTATGAAAAAACTAACTGCAATATTGGCGACGGAATCAAGGGTTTTTGCATCGGTAATAATGACTTTTATTTTTACCAGTGCAAGGGTACGCGTCAGGTGGGTCGAAAGTAGTCACCCTTACGGAGCTTGATACTGTCCCAAATGCTGACATGCAAGAAAAGCCTCCAACTCTTATGGGAGACGAATGGAAATTTCGGGTAAAAAAGAGTGGCAACGTTACCATTGAGGTTAATACACGCGATGACAACGGTGATTTTACGTCTAACTTAGATCCTATAGCGTTCTTATACGATAGTAAAGGTAGGAAGCTGCTAGGTTCTGCAGACGACAATTTGACTTGTAATAGAGCACCAGTATGCGGATATTCCTGCCCGCAAATAGGTCCTATTTTCCTTGAAAAAGGTAAATACAAAATTGTCGTACGTGATTTCAATAGAGCGGGTGAGCCACAATGCAACGGTGGAGCTTACAGTCTAAGCGTCACAGGACATGTCAAAAAACTGAAGCTAGCCAAAGACGATAAAAATGTGATTAACGATAGCGCGGTTGAAGTTGAAGCTATCGAGTCCATTTCAGTACAAACCACATCCAACGAGAAGAAAAGATCCTTGGAAACTCACCAGAATATGCTGCAGCAGTAATCAAGTTCTAAAAATCAATACGCTGACGTCGCTAAAGAAATCGGGAGAAGGTCCGCGATCAATGAAAATCCAGAGGTGTCGTCGAGTTCGAGCAAAAAATTTGTGGATGGTATTAGGAAGTCCATGTCGCTCGAACCGACGATGGCCCAACATTCATCATAGTACGCCACAACACTGATTGATCCGTTCTTCCACTAAAGGGAAGTAGTTTAGTTAACTAACTAGGAACCTGATTCAATTATGAAACCTAACAAAAAATTGTCCGCTATTGTATTCATATTTATTATAGCTGTCGTATCTCGTGGGACTTCAGCAGAAAACCTTGTACCTGCGAATACAGTTCAATTAGCAGGTAATACGGTAAGTTCAAATAGAGTGATTGTTCGATTCAAGAACAATCGGCGAAGCACATCAGTCGTTGCACAAAATACATCTCTATTCTCTGATCTTGGCCTTAAGATAACTGAGACAATCCAGATTGACGAAGGGGTGACCACCCAAAGCGGTGAAAAACAGAATCTTGTCTTCACGATGTTTTCACTGGATGGCCGCAAGGATCTTAAGACAGTTCTAAAGACACTGAATGATCTTCCGTCGGTTCAATATGCCGAACCGGATTTTATTCGATCTATAAATGCTCAACCAAACGATGCGGACTTTTCACAACTTTGGGGTCTGGATAACAATGGACAGGAAAATGGTCTTATTGATGCGGATGTAGATGCTCCCGAGACCTGGGATACAACAACAGGTTCGCCAAATAACGTTATCGGTGTCATAGATACTGGCGTTGACTATACCCATGAAGATCTGGCTGCCAATATGTGGGTCAACCCCGGCGAAATTCCGGATGACGGGATTGACAACGATGGTAATGGATATATTGATGATATCCATGGCATAGATTGTGCCGGCAATGACACTGACCCCATGGACGATAATAATGATATTAGAGAATTTAGTCATGGCACTCACGTAGGCGGTACCATCGGCGCTGTAGGCAATAATGGCATTGGGATTTCCGGAATCAACTGGAATACCAAGATTATGGCACTAAAGATTTTTGGTGAACCACGAGGATCAACTGATTCTGTAATTATAGAATGTATAGCATACGCTGTTAATATGAAAAACAATTATGGTATTGATATTCGAATTACCAACAATAGTTGGGGTGGCGGTCCTTTCAGCCAGGCTTTAAAAGATACAATTCAAGCCTCTGCGAATGCAAATATGTTGTTTGTTGCAGCCGCAGGTAATGACTCAAATAACAATGATATCAATCCATCCTATCCTGCAAGTTATAATCTTGACAATATTATTGCCGTTGCTAATACAACACGAACAGACAATCTGGCTCTGGATTCTAATTTTGGAGGAGCAACAGTTGATTTGGGTGCCCCGGGCACTGGGATTCTTAGTACAATCCCAGGAAATCAATATGGGCTCAAAAATGGAACCTCGATGGCTTCTCCCCATGTTGCTGGCGCAGCCGCATTGTTGTGGTCGGACAACCCATCCCTTTCTGTATTAGAGGTTAAAAACAGATTGATCTCTCAAGGGGACTTAGTTGCTGATCTAACAGGAACCACTGCTAGTGGGCGCCGTCTTAACATCAATGCAGCGCTAAACTGTAGACCTGGCTCACCTAAGCTGGAAATACTAGCTCCGCTAAATCAATTTCTTCTATTTGCTGAAGATGAAGTGGTTGTAAAAGCTAATATCCAAGATTGTGGTACAGCAATTACAAACATTGATGTTCTGGCAATACCGGGGAATGGTGATGCTTCTTTTACCCTGCTTGATGATGGACAAGGGGTAGATAATACGGCAGGAGATGGTATCTACACCGGAATTTGGCAAATACAAAACCCTGGTGAATCAGTGATACTTACTGTGAATGCTGACTCTCTGATATTGACTGATTCCATTTCAGGTGAAGTGCTTGCCCAACCCTACAGACTGAATCCCGAGCACCCTTTTGAATGGATTGATGCGACTTCCGGCACACGATTAGATATTAGCAATGAAGACGATAAAACAGAAACCATAGCAATAGGATTTGATTTTGAATTTTATGGGGTCCCTTATTCCCAAGTAAATATAGATTCGAACGGTTTTCTGACGTTCGACAATGACAATAATCGATCACACTTTTCTAATAGAGCTATTCCAAGCAACTCACAACCAAATGGTTTTATTGCACCCTATTGGGATGATATTGATCCACGAAAATCTCAAACCGGAAATATCTATACACTTCTGGAAGGCTCTGCCCCGAATCAACGACTGACCATCGCTTGGGTCGAAACTCCACTTCACAACGTTAATGCCGATAGTCCTGTGACATTTGAAGTCACTCTATACGAGGGAAGTAATGAAATTATTTTTCAGTATGGCGACGACTATATGGCAAATAGTGCAACCATTGGCATAGAACATCAATCGGGCGACTTTGGACTCCAGTATCTTTTCAATGGTGTAAATGATGGTGAGCCGGTTCAAATACTAAATGAGCAAGCCATTCGTTTCTTTACTGACAATTCTATAAATTTCAACCAAAACCCAACCGTGGATACTGGAGCGGATCAGATCACTACCCTGCCAAATGATGTTATTTTACAAGGCACAGTGACAGATGATGGCCTACCCAATCCACCGGGAATAGTGACCAGCACCTGGAGTCAGGTCAGTGGACCGGGAACAGTTATCTTTGTTGACGCCAATGTTGAAAACACTAAGGCCAGTTTCGACCTCGCCGGAACCTATGTGCTACGTTTGACTGCTGACGATAGTGAATTTACGGCTTTTGATGAGATTACAATTACTGTAAATCCCGCTACATCCTCCACCATTGTAGAGACCAGGATTTCAACCAGCAGCGATGATGCTGAAGAGGATACGGCTACGGGTAGAGTCAATCGAGGTAGCAGTGATCTTGAACTGGTTGATCAACGTACGAGAAACCAATTAGTCGGGATGCGCTTCAATAACCTCGCTATTCCACAAGGCGCTATCATCACCAATGCGTCTATTCAGTTCCAGGTGGACGAGGCACACTCCGGGACAGCAAGCTTGATGATTGAAGGAGAAGCCACCGATAGCGCCCTTACGTTTACCTCGGCCAATGGAAACATCTCCTCCCGAGTTCTTACCGGTGCAGCAGTTGATTGGACGCCCGTACCGTGGACCACGGTAGGTGAGGCAGGATCTAATCAGCAAACCCCGGACATCACTTCGATCATTCAGGAAATTGTAGACCGATCGGGATGGTCAACTGGCAACTCACTGGCAGTAATTATCAGTGGGACAGGTCAACGGGTTGCCGAATCGTTTAACGGCGATTCCGCTGCAGCACCACTGTTGCGTGTGGAATTTACAGCAGGAAATGGAATTAATCAGCCTCCAACTGTCGATGCCGGATCAAACCAGACCATCAACTTGCCCAATGATGTAGCACTGGACGGCACAGTGACGGATGACGGCCAACCCACTCCGCCGGGGACAGTGACTAACACCTGGAGTCAGATCAGTGGACCGGGTACCGTTATTATTGTGGACGCCAATTCCGAATCCACCTCTGCCAGTTTCGACCTAGCTGGAACTTATCCCATCTTTAGACTTTAAAAACAATAACTTCATTAAAAACATATGGATATGCAATATGTAGTCCCAGTGTTGGCACTACAAATTTTTTATGTTTCATTTAACCCTTGATTGAGTTAAACCAACGTTTTTTTAACCCCCCCTGGAAATGCTGAGATTCCGAGTGCTTGATAAATGACCACTTGTTGCGGCTCTGCCTTCGTTACTTTCCTTAGATGGATGGTTTTCCCATCCTCGCGCTGTAAAATAACAGTCACGCGTTGCTGATTTTCCATTTTTCGCCGAATCGTTTGCCAGCTATCATTAATCTTTTCAGCCTTGAGCTGGTAACGAAGTGTCTGGACTAAATGATAAGCAATCAGAGTGATAAAAATGTGTCCACTGACACGTTCTTCTTTATGGTGATAGATGGGACGCAGTCCCAGTTCACTTTTTAAACTACGAAACACCGCTTCCAGATCAGTGAGCATGGTATAAGTGCGCCAAAGGGCTTCTTCATTCCAGTCAGTCAGGTTAGTGCGTAAGCAATAGACACCCGGATGGGTTGCCTGAGAATTCGCCTTTTCCATTCGCTCCCAGCTAATCGAGAGGGCTTTATCTCCCTCATCATCTACAATAACACTGACATCATAGTGTTGTGCAGCCCGTGCATATTTTTCCTTTAATCGCCCCAGTCGTTCGATTATTTTTTCGTGTTTCTTGATGGCTCCCTTTTGGCTCAACCCGCTGTGTAACTTGTTCAGTGCTGCTTCATATTTCTGCGAGAAATTGTCCTGGATGGCTTGTTCTTTCTTTTCTCTGAGTTGTGAGTGGCAATACAGCTCAACTTCACCGGTTTCTTCGACTGTCACTTTTTGAACTTTGACAGTTTGCCCGGGAATATCTTTAATAACAATGGACTGGTCTTCATCGAAATGTCGCTTGCGTTTGCGCGAGACAACAAGGTAGTGGTAGTCGTGTTCAATCAGATACTGGATATTTTCTTCACTGGCTATGCCAGCATCCAGAATAACAGTAGACCCTGACCGCCCCTCTAAACCTTGCAGTATCAATTGCAGTGTTTCTGGTTCACTGGCATTGCCGGGGAATATCTGGCTTTTACGAGGAAAGCCGCTTCCATCAAGCACCAGTCCCAGGGTGACTAAAGGACAGTCCGTGCGTTTTTCCTTAGAACGACCTCGCTGGGCTTTCGGGTTGCTTTTTGCTTCCCCTTCAAAAAAGGTATTGGTTAAATCATAGAGTGTAATCGTTTCGCTAAAGCTGAACAAATCACGTTCTTGGCTGTATAAGTGTGTTTCAATTGCTTCCCGATGTTTCCACAGAAGATCGGATCCTTGGTAAAGCCGGTCCAGTCCCATTCCTTCAAAGTCATAGTCTATCAATTCACCCAGACCACTCTGGCTTTGTAGCCAGTGATAAGTGGCAAGCTCGCTTGCAGGGGCTGCCATTCGTGCAATAATGTTACCAATAGAAGCGGCAAGCTGTTGCTGGTTAAAGCCCAGTGATTTGAGTTTGTCGTCCAGTGTTAACTGCTTCACCGCGTGTAATGCCAGTTGTTCAATGCCTACACGCCGAGGGCGTACCAATTCTAAACTTGCGATATCGACTGTTTCAAATGTGACCTTGTCATCGACGGATGTACTGCGTGATGCAATGAGTTGAGCTGCATAGCGTTGTGCCAGTGTTTCAAGAGGTTCCTCAAGTTCAATGCTGAAAAAAGAAGACTGTGTACTGAGTAACTGATCAATACGAGAAGATAATAGTTGCCATTGTGCTTGGGGTCGATCGAAATAACGCCCAAGGTTAAGCAGGGTACGTTGTTTCACCTTGCCATTCACTCGTTCGGACTCGACCAGGCGAAATGTTTTGTAGGTTTCGCCTGTTTTTTTGGTGTGGGTTGTCGTGCATCGAATAAACATAGGCGGTAGCATGACGTAAAAAACAGGGGAATGCAATAGAAATCAATAATATTATGGCACTACGTTTTGGATAAAAAAACACCTCTGATTTTAAAGGACTTTTTGATATAAAAACCACTTAAAAACTTAGAATCAATGACTTATAGAGATATAGTGCCGAAAGATGGG
>JAZGFW010000234.1:0-7289 GCA_036479895.1 Cocleimonas sp.
TGTAATGGAAGATGGCGATGGCTATAAAGCCTGCAGAACAATCAAGAAAAATCCTGCTTTTACTAATATTCCTGTTTTCATGGTATCAAGCAAATCAAACCCTGTAGACAAACAATGGGCGAAACAGCTTGGAGCGACAGACTACATTGTAAAGCCTTATGCGGACTCTGAAATACTTGAAAAACTTGTTGCCGTATAAAACAACAGCCACACAAATGAACCATTAATAATAAAAATAACGGAGTAGCTTGATGGAAACTATTGAAGTAGAACCGCAAATAGTAGAAGAAAAACATAACACCACATCGTTTACGTCATCGCTTAATTCTAAAATTGGCTCAATAGAGAACCAAGAAAATATTATTACTAGACGTTTTTATTACACTGTTGGTCAATTTAACATCCTAATCGAGAAAGATTTAAAGGCTGAAAACCTACAAACACTAACCATTAATACCGTGCCGAATGCTCCAACATGGTGTTCTGGAATAGTTAGTGTACGTGGAATAATAATGCCAGTGGTTAATATGCACATTTTTTTAAATACTAAAGAATTGGCCACTAACAAGAGTAATTTTATTATCCTTGAGCATAAGGATTATTCACCCATCATCTTCCAAACAGATGATTTACCCACAGCAATAAATCTAGATCAATTCATGCATGAAAAGTGTCCAGAAAATACACCCCAATGGGTAGAAAATCACTTAAGTAATGGTAAAACCTCAATATTTGAAGCTAACCATAAGCACTTACTTCAGCAGTTTTCACAATACTAAAAATAAATCAACTCACCAATAATAATACTAATAAAAGGCTCAGCTATGTTAAACAAACTCTCTATCAATTCGCGAATTCTCTTTCTTATCGCCTTACCTGCCCTAATCTTATCAGCGATTGGATATTTCTCTTTTATAGCCATAAATGAAAACAAAGCCACATCGAGAACCATTCAGGGCAATACCAGTATATTTACCGAAGCATATAAAACAAGCCTTGAGGTCAATAAAAGCTACACAACATTACTGACAAACATTAACTCAGGCTTTGTATATTGGGCTGCCGCAAATAAAAGAACTAAAAAAGCGATCGTTAAAATTGAATCAGCGATGCATAAACTTGATAGTGAGATACAAAAAAATTGGACAAGCGAGCAAATAAGCAATCCTGAATTACAACAAGTAATCGGTAGTTATGAACGTCTTATTAGCTCTTACAAAAAGATGCAGCCACTTTTCTTAAAAAAAGAATCAGATGAAAGTAAGGTAGCACTTAATAAGTATGTATTAAAAAAGATGTACCCTATAAATAACGCATTAATATCTCAATTAAACAGTTTTGCTTCTGAAACGAGACTAGCATCGGTCGCAATGTCTGAAGGTAATATCCAAAATACAGAAAAACAAGCCAATGATTTGCTATACATCGTACTGGGTAGCATGTTACTTACCATGATCTTTGGCTTCCTCATAATGCGATCTATTTCCAAACCAACAAAAAAGCTTACACAAGTTGTACATAGATTATCAGAAGGTGAATTTGATGCTCGCGTAGAAGTTACTGGTAAAGATGAATTCTCTCGCTTAGGTTCAGCTTTTAACAACCTTTTGGATGATCGTGAAACAACACTTCAAGGTGTTGACACTGAACACAAAGAGCTTAACCAGTCAATCTTCCAATTACTTCAAGCCGTTGCAGAGTTAAGTGAACGTAACCTCACTATACGCGCAACAGTGACAGAAGATGCGACAGGACCTGTGGCAGATGCGATCAACCTATTAGCAGAAGAAACCTCAGCCACACTAGGCCAAGTTAAAAATATCGCACTAGAAGTAAACACAGCATCACAACGTGTAAATACTCATCTTATGTCGGTTAATAAACTTGCCATGCAAGAACAAGAACAAGCCATTGAAACTGCAGAACAAATGGATCATATGCTACAACGACTTGATGGTATTGCCAATACAGCGGCTAAAACCAATAGCATGGCTGATGAAACCAGCATTTCAACTCAAAAAGCACATGAATCAGTATCAGAAACATTAAACGGCATGTCAGATATTCGTGAAACTGTTCAAGAAACAGGAAAACGTATTAAACAACTGGGCGAACGTTCTCAAGAAATCTCACACGTTATTGAAATTATTAACACCATTGCTGAGCGTACAACAGTACTCGCACTAAATGCATCAATGCAGGCAACAGCTGCCGGTGATGCAGGACGTGGATTCTCCATCATTGCTGAAGAAATACAACGCTTAGCAGAAAGCTCACGTGAATCAACAGGACAAATCTCAACGCTAGTACGTAACATTCAACAAGAGACCAATACAACAATCGCTACAATGGATCAAACCATTGAACAAGTAGTAAGTGGTTCGGTTAAAGCAGAAGATGCAGCCACCCAAATGAAAGAAGTACTCGCAACAACTTCACAACTGGTAGAAGCGGTTAACCATATCGCCAAGACATCACGTGAGCAGGTTGGCATTACAGAAGTGCTCAAACACAAAGCTGAAAGCATCTTGAAGTCAACTCAATCTACAGGTCAAGAACTACTCTCCCTTACCGGATTAAGCCGTAATATGTCGGAGTATGCACAACGTTTGGTTCAATCAGTAGGTGTATTCACTCTGGATAATAAAAAGCCTGAAAATAGCAACAATTCTAACGCAAAAGCATAAGTGACGAATACGTCAGGAGATTATACCAATGCATGAGAATAATGTAGCTATTGCAGATGAGTTAGAAGATATTGCCTTACAGCTAGCTATGCTAGACGTAACAGATACAGCTGGCTCACTAGAGACAATTTCAGGTGAATTACAGCGTATAGAAATGCTGTCACAACTGTTAGAAGTACCTGCACTTGAAAACCTAAATCAATGGATGTTGTCAAATACTGAATACAGTAACGACAATCAAGCCTCATTAAAATACCTGCTAGAAGAAGGTCATTTTGTGAACTGGATTGATATTCTCGCTGCAACATTACGCGAAGATGTATCCACACTAATTACAGCGCTTACAAGCGCATTGACGGAGCCAAAATGGCTACATCCGCTTCCTGCATCAACACTTAAAAATATAATTAATTGGTTAGAAGCAATTGATAGTAAAGAAGAATGTGTAAATACGTCTATAGATTTAGAAGAGAATACAGAAGAAAGTATGAGCACACAATCAACAAAGGAATCGCTATCGTTTGAAACAGAAAAAACGAGTTATGACCTTTTTGATGAAAATGCCGATCAAACTACTCGTATTGACGACCTACTCATAGCATCAGAAAAAAACAACAATAATGATCTCGACATTTTGGCCAAGCTTTCAGGAGTTAATACTACTGACGCTGAAGAAGAAAATTCCGACCTAGAAATAGATATTATTGATATAGATACTTCGATGAATGAAATAAAAGTGCATCAAAGTGACCCTATTGAAACGATTGAATCAACAGAGATTAAGTTACAAAATTCAATAACAGATTCTGCCTCTCAAAAAGATCAGGATAACAATGAAATCGATAGCTTTACTGAAGAAGTTGATAACATTCTTATGACCTTATCAAGTATTAGTAATAGTCCCGATGATGTATTTGAGAATAGTAATAAATACATCAGTGAGTTGCAACGACTAGACCTTCTTGCTGAACTATCCGGCTACTCTGCATTAGCAAAAGCCAGTGTCTGGTGCCAAAAGAATATTGAGCTTTTTTCACAACAACAATCAGATGAGTCACGTAACTTTATCGCATCCGGTGAATGCTGGAGCTGGCTGGAGTTGAGCAGTGCCTGCATCGTTAATCCTGACGACATTTCACTCTTACCTGCAGTTAGCACTGAGTTAATGCGTGAAGACTGGTCAAAACCGTTAGAAATGGATGACTTACAATCACTTATACTGTTTTTACAGAATCCAAGTACAGAAACTGCTCTCGGTGACAGCCTAGAAAATGAAAATCAAGCGCTTGATTCAAGTGAAACTATTGAAATATTAGAAGAAACTGGCCCCACGCTAAAATGGGATGAAGATGTACACCCAGAACTACTTGCCGTTTATTTTCAAGAAACACCGGAACAAGTTGCTGACGTAGCTGAGTTACTTCAAAAAATATCCCAAGGCAAAGCGGATAAAGAACAACACCAACATGCTGCACGTATT
Source organism: Cocleimonas sp. (assembly GCA_036479895.1). Classification (GTDB taxonomy): domain Bacteria; phylum Pseudomonadota; class Gammaproteobacteria; order Thiotrichales; family Thiotrichaceae; genus Cocleimonas. The sequence continues at coordinate 4,168 of JAZGFW010000234.1, forward strand.
GCGCATACCATCAAAGGTGCAAGTGGTGTAGTCGGTATTACCGCACTGGTTCAATTCACACATAAACTTGAGGATATACTTGATTACTCCGTCGCACATAAACTACCTGAGGAAACAGCAGATTTATTAGCAGAAGCATCAGATTGTTTAGAAAGCTTATTCGAGGCAGTTCAAGAACAACAAACAGCACCCGAAGAATTCCTACCAACTTTAGAAAAACTGGAAGAAACAGCCAACACCTTAGCTCAAATTGAAAACAATGAAGATACGAACATTGAGCTAGAAATGCCTGAGCTTCCAGATTTTATCACAAACAATAATGATGAAGATAAAAGCAATGAAACTAAAGAAGAAATTGAACCAACGAAGGAGAGCGCTACAAACACACCTGAAACAAAAGACAGAAGCGGAGACGCAGAAACAAACGCCAAAAACACTAACGTCCCAGCGTTTTCAATACCAGAAAAGCCGATAAAAGTCCCCTCTTCCAATACAGAGTCAGCGAATAAAAAAGGCGATAAAGCCGTTACCGAAACTCATGTTCGTGTACCACTTTCAATTATCGACAAACTCTTAAACCTAGCGGGAGAACTATCCATAACCGCAACCCGCGTTTCAGATCAGCTAGAAAAAACCATAGAGACTAATAAACTCACCAAGCAACAAGATGTGAGAGTTCATCAAATGCTGAATGAGCTATCAAATACTATTTACCAACAAGAAAAAGGCCAAACCGACACCGTTACAACGCAACAAAACAATAATCTGGATTCATTAGAAATGGATTCATATAACGAACTGCACAGTATCACAGGCCTGTTAACAGAAAGTATTCTTGATGGAGAAGAAATTGAAGTCACTTTAGGTAAACAACTTATAGAACTGAGTAGCCATTTAAGAACACAAGATCACCTGAATAAAGAGTTGAGTGAAGTTATCCTAAACTCGCGTATGGTATCTATCGACTCATTAATTCCACGTCTTGAACGCACTGTAAGACAAACCTGTCGTAAAACAGGAAAAAAGGCTGAGTTACTCATTACAGGAAATAACATCAACCTTGATACAGACATCATTAATGGTCTAACCGATCCATTGTTACACCTTTTAAGAAATTCTGTTGACCATGGTATTGAAACACCCGAAACAAGGCTAGAAAATAACAAAGAAGAACTAGGCACTATTAATCTAGACTTTTCACAACAAGGTAACTTCATTGTTATGACGCTCCAAGACAATGGAGCAGGTATTGATCCCGACAAAATATATCAACGTGCTATTGATAAAGGACTAATAACACCGGAGCAAGCTTTCTCAAAAGACGAAGCCTTAAAACTTATCCTATTAGCTGGTTTCACTACCCAAGATAGCATCAGTAGCATTTCTGGTCGTGGTGTTGGTATGGACGTGGTTAAAACCAATGTTGAACGATTAAAAGGCACAATGGACATTGAAAGTACGATCAATGAAGGCACCAGCTTTACCATTAAAATCCCTTTAACACTGGTAACATCAGGAACACTACTTCTTAAAACATCAGGTGAACATATCGCCTTACCTATTGATTCTATTGAACAATTAATATATTTATCACCGAAAAAAGTAATAAGTAAAAACGGGGAGCATTATTTACAGCATGAGGGAAAAGAAATACATATCCAAGCGCTTCCCCATTTATTGGACTGGTCTGCTACAGATATTGATTACAGTAAAGCTCAAAGTATTATTATTGTAAAAAGTAACAATAAAATACATGCAGTCCATGTCGATGAAATCATTAGCTCTCGTGAACTGGTAATCAAGTCGCTTGCTCCATGGCTAAATAACGTCAAAGGTATTATTGGCGCCTGCCACCTCGCGGATGGCTCAGTAGCGCCGGTTATCAATTTACCACAATTATTATCTGTAAACACCAGTGTTACAGACACAATCAAAAATGCACAAAAACGCACACAAAAAGAGCTTTTTCCAGCACAACAAACACCTCAAATTCTGGTCGTTGATGATTCACTGAGTAATCGTAAAGCATTGAGTCTAATTATTGAACAGCTTGACTATGATGTACACACGGCAGTAGATGGACTTGATGCATTAAATATCATTAATGATAAGCATATTGACATGGTCTTTACCGACTTAGAAATGCCACGAATGAATGGACTAGAACTCACCCAAGCTATTCGCGTTTGGGATACAAAAAAGGATCTTCCTGTTGTAATGATCACATCGCGTACCACAGCTAAGCACCGAGACCTCGCAACTAAAGCAGGTGTAGATGATTATTTAACCAAACCCGTTGTAACAGGTGACTTACATACGGCCTTAGCAACGTGGTTAAAAAGTAAAAGTTTAGTCTAAGCTAACTAACCTATTATTAATCTCTCCCCAAATTAATATACGAGAACAATTGAAATGAACAATAAAAATAGTATTGGAATACATATCATCGGATTAGATGACAAAGAAAGCGCTATCTTTAACCGCGTCATTGCTTTCAATGTGACACATGGATTAATCAAGCATGATTGTAGTGATACAAGCAGTGCAGATCTAATCATATTGAGTGAGGCTCATTTTTCTGGGCCTACTGAAAGCACTGAAAACACTAAAAATACAGAGGATAAAACACTACTTGTAGTGAGTAACGATAGCGACTGTCAACTCGGTGATTTCCAAGCTACCCGACCATTACTTATAACTCGTGTTATGAAAACATTGCAACAAGCATTTGATTTTGCATCATTAAAATCAATATCAAAAAACAATGAAACAGTAGAAGGCACACTAAGCGCTATAAATGATACTCCCGTTGAAGAAAGTATCGTTGTAGGGGTCACAGCTACTCATAACAACAATAAACAAGAAAACAATCATCACGCCCTAGTCATTGATGACAGTGCCGCTATAAGAAAACAATTAGAACTAGAGTTGCGTGACGCTAACATCAGTGCAGACTTTGCAGAATCAGGTGAACAAGCCTTAGAGATGATAAAAAATACACAGTATGATTTAATATTTCTCGATATTATCATGCCTGGTATTGATGGTTATGAAACCTGTAAAACCATGCGTTCAATCACCGATTACAAAAAAACCCCCATTATTATGCTGAGCGGAAAAAC
>JAZGFW010000235.1:0-8969 GCA_036479895.1 Cocleimonas sp.
TCTGCCATCCAGCGCCATTTAGCACCTGCTTTTTTCTCTTTCCAAGTACGCATATTGCCGCCAATCCAATCTAGGTTGCCGTTATAGATCATAAAGGCCATGTAATCCATAAAGCTAGCTTCATCAAAGTAACTTAAAGCTTGTTGGTAATTGGCATTAGTCGCAAGATCGTGAGCGTTAAGAAAACTATTAAATTGTCCGTAGTCGGTGTAATCACCTTTCTTCACAATATAGGCTTTGATAATATCGACTTTACCTAAGTTAGGATAATTCGCTTCTAGTGATTCAGCTCCTTTCTTTTCACGGATATTGTAAATACCCCAGTACTCACCATTCATAAACATTTGCACTGCACGATAGGCTTGGTAGTCAATATCTAAACCGCCTTGTTCAATCAATTGTGCACCTACGATATCGCCAACTCTGTAACCACTATTAGCGGTGCGTACTTTAAAGTCTTTGATTTTTCCTAAGTCTTTTCCGGGGAAGAGTTTGTAGCTAAGCGACTTGTCACCGTATTTACCATCCAGTTCAAAACCAAATGACTTTTTGGCTTTACGACGTGAACACTCACCTGTAAGACCTGTATCAGCACCAAATGATAATGCTCTGGTTTGGTTTTGATCGAAGTATTCTACATGGATAGGTCTATCCCAGTCTTGTGCATAGTTAGCGATCACATTATTACAAGTGACATGTGGTGTACCATTTGTTCCTACTGTGTAAATACCCACGGTATCGTCAAACAGGTGATCATTTTCCATTGATAATGAAACAACCGGTAAATTACTTTGATGATTGATAAAGTAGGTATTAGTCACTACCTTGCTAGGTAATTTACCACTCTCAATAGCCAGTGCTTTGATAACAGTTGTATCATCAAGCGTGATTGCACCTGTGTATCTTGTTGAAGATGTTGTAGGTGTTGAACCATCGCGCGTGTAATAGACACTACCGTTATTTTCTTGGCTGATAGTTAAGTTTAAGCGACTACTAAAGAACCCTGCATCGTTTGAAAAGCTAGGTTTCTTAGCGCCTTTTCCACTGCTATAGGCTGTAGAGTTTTGCGCTTTTGGTGTGGGAACAAAGTAAACCACTGTATTGCCTGATTTACCTGCTGATACACCTGTATCAATCTTACCGAAAGTTAGCGTATCAACAACAGTGCCTGCTGTATTGGCCAGAGTGAGTGTTTCACCTTTTGAAGATAGGCTAAAGTTAGCATGTAGCTCATTTGCTTTTGTATCTTTCTTATCCGCCCAAACCATCAAATATTGATTAGCGGCTAGGGTTGTACCAGCAGGGATTTTCCATTTAGTCGGTGTTGCTGCATCATCACTTAAGTAGAAGCCGCTAATATTTTGTGACTGATTCGTTGTATTGTGTAGCTCGATCCAATCAGAGAATTTGTAATAATCTGTATCCATATTAGTTACAGTATTACCTGCTAGAACCTCATTAATAATAACTTTAGCTAGCGGTACACTCGGTGGTGTAGTCACACTTAACGTCGTACTTTGAGCAGATTGGTTGCCAGCTGCATCCACGGCTGATACACGATAAGAATAGGTGTTGCCTGCGGTAACGCCATTATCGGTATAAGTCGTTCCTGTAGCAGTGCCCACTTGTGATCCATTACGAAATACACGGTAGCCTGTGACTGCACGATTATCTGTAGAAGCATTCCAGCGGATAACAGCATTTGTTTGTGCAACGCTGACTTGACGTAAACTTGCAGGTACAGTTGGTGCTTGTGTGTCATTTGCTTGTGGCGTTGTAACTGAAAGTGTATTGCTTGATGGAGATACGTTATTAGCTGCATCGAAAGCTCTAACGGTATAAGTGTAAGTGCTAGCTGCAGTGACACTATTATCGGTGTAAGTAGTGCCTGATACGGAGCCGATTTGAGTACCATTTCTATAAACACGGTAACCTGTAACGGCTGTATTGTCTGTTGAAGCATTCCAACGAACAACAATACGGCTAGCTGTTGCACTCACTTGACGTAAGCTTGCCGGAGTGGTTGGCGCTTGTGTATCTGCACCGCCACCGTTTGAAAGTGTTATACGGTGTGAACCAGACCATGCTTGCCAACTACCATTCACAAATGCTCTTACCCACCAGATCACTTGGTCGCCTGATTGAAAACTATTGTGTGGGGCGGTAGAACAGGTACCGCTTTGGCAGTTGAGCTGTGCTGGCGTTTTTACAAATGACTGCCAATTGGTACCATTTTGTTTTTCCATACCCAATTCATATCTTGTCGCGCCGTTTATGGGGGGCCAAGAAATTTCTTGTGTAGTGGTTGAACCACTTTCGGTAGTTATGCGCAAAGTAGCGCTATTGCTTGAAACATTACCAGCGGCATCAAATGCTCTAACCGTGTAATTATATGCAGTGGCTGGGTTTAAGCCAGAATCAGTGGCGCTAGTGCTTGTGGCAGTTGCGATTTGTTGCCCATTTCTGTAAATACGGTAGCCTGCGACCGTTACATTATCACTAGAAGCATTCCAGCGCAGTGATGCCGATGTAGATGTTGCGCCTGTTTTTCTTAAGTTTGCGGGTGTTGTTGGTGCTTGAGTATCAGTACCACCGCCACCTTGGGTAATGCTAAAATCGACACCATCGGACCATGCGCCACCAGCGGGTCTTACCCACCATGTCAAATTATTACCAATAGATAAACCAGCATTTGGTGTATATGTACAAGTACTGGTTGAACAGCTTGGGTTAAATGATTTCCAGCCGCTGCCTGTTTGAGACTCAAGACCTAGTTCATAGCTTGAATTTGATCCTACTCTAGGCCACTTAAATGTTGGCTGAGTTGTTGGCGTGTCACCAGAAGGTTGATAATCACCTCCACCACCGGGAGGGGTTGTTGTTCTTACGATTTTAAAGACATGTGCACTTGACCATTCCTTCCAAGTACCATTAATGCTTCCACGTACCCACCAAGCTTTCTGATCACCAATATTAAAGACATGGTTGCTAGGCTTATAGGTACAAGTATCACCTGAGGAACAATTTGCACCAGCGGCAGCTACCGTATATTCACGCCATCCATCACCATTGGTACTTTGGTATCCAAAGTTATACTCAGTCGCACGAGATCCGCTGTCGGTATAGGCTGGCCAAGTAAAGGTTGGGGTTTGGTTAGTGGTATCACCTAAGGGTAAATAGTTGTTAGAAACTCCAGCATCCGTCCATTTAAAAATGGGATGATCTGTTGGATTAGTTGAGTTATTAGGTGTGTTGTTTGAGCCACCACAAGCGGTTAATGTTGTTAGGGTGACAGCAAGCAGTGTGTAACTGCTGATTTTTTTCGTACGAATCATGTCTAAAACGTCCTTATTCTATATTTCTGAATTACCCAGATAGTAAGGTGTTTTAAGTTATTAGTTTTTATACTGCAGATAAGCGGTTATATTTATACGAGTAACACTAATCTGTTTAATAAAATATCAACAATAGTTAGGGATTAGTGAATAACGACAGATTTTCCACTTCTTAATAAAACCTTAATTTTATCACCTTTTTTAAACTGTGCTTTTGTTGCCTGAGTTATGGCAACGGTATCACCATTTTCTTTTTTTATAATAATCTCTTGGGCTGTTGTAGGTTTATCAATACTACTAAAAAACCGTCCGATTGTAGCGACATCAACAGTACCGTAAAGCCCTGCATTACCACCTGTACCAACGCTTACTCCCACATTCCCGTAGGATTTTTTATCATTTGAACCTTTAAGGTTTATGGTTTTTACTGAGAGAACTATACCTGTTTCAACTTTTGTTGATACGCCTAATTGCGATTCTGAAATATTCCTGTTACTTGTTGTCTTATTACTTGAGCAAGCAATTAAGCTACTGGCAATGGCTAAAAAAAGTGTAAATGCTGTGAGTGACTTCATAATTATTCCCTTATTTATGTGCTTTTGATTACGCCAGTTTTCCTAAACAGTTAAGATAAGAAACTTCATCAGGCTGAGTTTGCGACTGCTGCGCAAGCCAAATCATTTCCCCCAAACATTCCATCATGGCGTGCTCTGCGTCCGATACGCCTTTTAGAGCCACTAAACGTTGATAAAGTTCAGCGATGCCATGTGGTCTATCCGTACTAATTTGTTCGCGCAAGCCTAAGTGCATTCCCATATGTAAAAAAGGATTGGTATCCCCCATCTCTGGAAGATAAGTAGCACTAACACTGGCTTCTTTATTTTCTAATAACTGATGGTACTCAGGATGCTCTTTTACTACAGCGGCAATCTGTTGTTCTAGCTCAGTAAGCGGTTTTTGTTCGAGGTGCTTTTGCCATGTATCACAATAGAATTGGCGCAGTTTTTCTTTTTCATTTGTGTGCATATTGATCGATTATAGTTAAAAAAGTCGAGGTATGTCAGTTTATAGGTGTTGGCTATTTTGTGCAAAAACCTCTTTGTAAGTTAAAAGGGCTCTACTAATTAACGTAAAGTGTTTTGTTCTAATTTTACACAAGTTCTCTGATAATAATACTTGTGGGTAATACTTATGCTATTTTTATGTGTTGATAAAGCCATAGTATGGATGATTAATGTAATGAAAACCCCTTCGATCAATAAGAGTATTTTAATTTTTCTGTTTAGCAGTTTACTTGTTGCCTGTGGCGGAGGTAGTGGGGGTGGTGAAGATAATACAGGTGGATCTGGTAGTGAGAATGGCGGTGGAGAAGGCTCTGGTGGCGAGGAGCAAGTACCAGCAGGCAATAATATTGATGAGCCTAAAGGCATTTATAACACAGGTCTTGATGTATTGGATATGCGGGTTAAAGTGCTTCCTCCAGAAGGAGATACTTGTGAGGTAAAAAAATACGATGGATGTACTTTGGGTGATGTACTTAATGATATTGAGCGTCTTGATGACTTTAAGCCTGAAGTAAAAGTTGAGTTAACGACCAGTGACGGGTTCAGTGGTAAAGCCACGCTTCGCCAACGTGGTGGATCTGGTCGCATTAAACCGGTTAAATCATTTCGACTAAAATTATCAAAAGATAGTACAGGTAAAAAAATATATTGGCAGGGTGAACGGCGAATTCAATTAATAAAAACCATGGGTGACGCAACCCGCATGCGTCATAAGCTCAATTATGAGCTATTTACTGAAATCGATAATTTGCCTAGTATGCGAACTCGTTATGTTCATCTTTATATTAGTGATAAAGGTGAGTTTAATTTCGATGCACATCCTACTTATGATGTGTTGGCTGACTATAAAGAGACTGACTTGGGTGTCTATCTACAAGTAGAGTATTTTGGTAAAGAATATTTAGAGAGACGAAAGTGGGATGTTGATTCTCGTGTGTATAAAATTGAAGGCTTATTTGTACCAGAGAGTGACGGATCCTATGCATGGAATGATGCCTTTAAGTTAGATGCAAAAGGAAAGCCAATTGATAAAGACATGTTTGAAAAATATGTAGAAATTAAACGGGGTAAGGATCATCGCGCCTTTGTTGAAATGTTAAAAGCAGTGCTAAATACATCCAATGATTTTAATACCGATGTGTTAGATAAGTATTTTGATCGAGATAATTACATAAAATGGTTAGCTGTCAATATCCTGAGTAGTAATTGGGATACACGTACCAACAACTATTATTTTTATAATCCAAAGGGAACAAAAAAATTCTATTTCGTACCGTGGGACTATGATAATAGTTATGGGATATTAGAAAACTACACGGTGCGTAAGCCTTCCTTGCCCGTACCGCATTGGAATACACATGCCTTATATTGGCCTTATTTGTTACATCGCCGATTTATCGAGGGCTCTGGTAATGTAGCTGCTTTAAAAGAAAAGATTATAGCGCTTCGTCAGACAACCTACAGTAATCAGAATATTAAAGAAAAGTTAGAAGGTTATCGCCAGCTTGTTGAGCCATTTATCTTAAAATCACCTGACGATATTATTGGCTACTCTTGGTTAAATGAAGCGGGCAGGAAGAAACAATTAAAAAAGTATGTAGATGCGATAATGGCTAACGCGACAACAAATTATAACAATACCATTAAGTATTTTGACAGTCCGATGACCTTTATTATTGGAGACGCTGTACAGCAAAGTGGTTTATTTAAAGCGACATGGACACCTTCTTATAGTGTAGCAGGCAATACGATAACGTATGATCTTGCACTCTCTAAAACAGATGATTTTAAATCAGAAAACATTGTAAAAAGTGTTACAGGATTAATGGGTGCAAGCTATAACGAGCAACTAAACCTAACGAGTGGTACTTACTATATAAGAGTTATTGCAAGAGATACCACAGACCCTCAAAACAAGTGGCAACTATCTAACAACTTGATAAGAGGCGGGTCGTATAATGTTCTGGGTGTTAAAAAAGTGCTTATACCTTAGATTGCCCTAATGGTAGGTTTACAGAGTTATGGTGTAGTAAAACTAGAAAATAACTAACTTTCTAGCCATTGCTTTAAGTTTTTAGCGACTTTATCAATAACCTGCTGGCGAGCCTCAACCGCTGCCCAAGCGGTATGCGGCGTAAGAATAAGGTTTGGAATGTCTTTATTAAGTAACGGGTGGTCACTCGGTGGTGGCTCTTGGTCTAAAACATCAATGCCTGCACCAGCAATTTCTTTAGCGCGCAAAGCATCAGCAAGGGCTTGGTTATCAATAACGGCACCGCGTGAGGTGTTAATAATGAAGGCGCTGGGCTTCATTAACTTAAATTCTTCTGCGCTAATTAAATGCTTGGTTTCTGGTGTAAGTGGGCAATGAATACTCAACACATCAACCACGGGTAATAATTTTGCAAGTGGTAGACGGTCACTGCTTGATGATGTTGTGCCCGCACGCTCTGATATTAATATTTTCATACCAAAAGCTAAGGCAAGTTTCTCAACAGCTTTAGCAAGATTACCATAACCAATTAAGCCCAATGTTTTACCTTCAAGTTCTTGAATAGGGTATTTTAAGCTAGAAAACTGACCACTTCGCGACCAATCGCCACTTTTAGTGAATTCCTGATAGGGGAGTAACTGCGTGGATAAGGCAAGCATTAAAGTGAAAACGTGCTGAGAAACAGCGCCCGAACAATAGTCAGTAACATTGTTATAAGAAATACCATGTAGATCACAATAGTCCCGATCAATATTATCCATGCCTGTGGCGGTAAGCAGTATTAGTTTTAAATCGGGTAGTTGTTTGAGTAGCTCTGCATCAAAAACCACTTTATTGGCTATAGCAATTGTTGCATTTTCAAGTCGCTTTAAGCGTTGTTCAGGGCTGGTGCTGTCGTAACGATCCCAACTATCGTTAAGTGCAATTAATGCATTAAGGTCAAGGTCGCCGGGATTGAAGCTTTTTTCGTCTAGAATTACTGCGTGGGTCATATTTATTTATCAGCGTTAGGGTTGAAAGATGTCCACGAAAGCACGAAAAGAACACGAAATATAAATAATACGTTCGTGTCTTTCGCGGACGATTTTTTTATTTAATATTACAAAGTCTTTTCTTTAAAGTCACACAAATCACTAATCAAACAAGCCGTACATTTAGGCGTGCGCGCCACACAAGTATAACGCCCGTGCAAAATCAACCAATGGTGCGCATCGACCATAAATTCTTTAGGTATAAATTTTAACAACCTTTTTTCAACTTCCACGACATTTTTGCCTTTAGCTAAACCTGTACGATTTCCTACTCTAAAAATATGTGTATCCACCGCCATTGTAGGGTGACCAAAAGCGGTGTTTAAAACTACGTTAGCTGTTTTTCGTCCTACACCGGGCAAGGCTTCTAGTGATGTTCTGTTTTCTGGTACAACCGAATCATGAAGTTCGACCAGCATCTGACAAGCTTTAATAATGTTCTTCGCTTTATTGTTATAAAGCCCGATGGTTTTGATGTACTCCTTTAAGCCATCAACCCCCAATGCATAAATAGCCTCGGGCGTATTGGCAATAGGGAATAGCTTATCAGTTGCTTTATTCACACCTTTGTCAGTTGACTGTGCCGATAAGGTTACCGCGACTAACAATTCAAAAGGGCTGGAGTAGTTTAACTCTGTTTTAGGGTGAGGGTTTGCTTCTCGCCAACGGCTAAAAATTTCATAACGCTTTTCTTTATTCATGTAGTGCATTCTAACCGTTATGGCTTGCTTCTGAAATAGGATAGCCTACACTTTAAATATCAATTTTTATTATTATTTTTATTGTTTAAAAGGAGCTACGCCATGTCTTTAGCATCACGTTTTACAGAGGATGAAATTTTTCTTTTAACAACAACACCTACACAAATTGGAACGGTGATGGCTTTTTCAGAAGGGAGTGGCTTAGGCACGGTTAAAGAGATGTTTGCCAGTTCAAAAAGCTATGTTAACGGCTTAAAGGAGTACCCTAATAATGAGATTATTACAGGGGTTTTACCCAGTGTAACCGACTTAAAAGAAGCCATGGGAAAGTCAAAAGAAATGCGCACCAAAGCGGTTGATCGTTTAAAAGAGCTCGGTATATCAAGTGCCGATCAATTACGTGGGCAATTAATTGAAGACAGTAAAGCTGTTGCTGCAATACTGGATGAAAAAGCCACTCCAGAAGAAGCTTCTGAATACAAAGAATGGGCGATGGGCATAGCTAGAAATGTAGCTCATGCGGCAAAAGAAGGCGGCTTTTTGGGGTTTGGTGGAACTCGTGTCAGTGATGGAGAAAAGGAAGCGTTTACTAAAATTGCAGAAGCATTAGGTACATCAGATAGTATAGTTTAGCAATTTTGTGTTATATGTATGACTTTCTAATTGACAGCCCGCGTTACAATCACTATATTATCGCACCTCGGATTTATCCATAATCCGTTTGGCTACATAGCTCAGTTGGTTAGAGCACATCACTCATAATGATGGGGTCCCAGGTTCAAATCCCGGTGTAGCCACCATCTTTCAAAGAAAGGTCACAATTTTATTGTGACCTTTCTTTTTTG
>JAZGFW010000236.1:0-7509 GCA_036479895.1 Cocleimonas sp.
GCTCTAATAATCAAGTTATCCGTTTTAAACAACAAAACGGTAAGCTTGCTAAAATCGGCTAAAGTTTTACTGATTGAGGCGGGAAACGAAGCTAATAACGGGTTATTAGCAAGTTTTCCAACGAAAAGCAGTGAAATTTTAGTCATTTTTACTCGTCATCTGATTCGTGCAAAGGTCTCAATATATTAAGGGTATTGAAACTCTTCGAGAGTAGGGTGAATTTGTAACAGGGTTAAATGACCTAAATCACCGTCGCGCAAATAGGATGCACCGGTATCAATATAGTATAAATTGCTGATATGTAAAGGTTTTGGTCTTATTGTGTGCCCCATGACAACTAGGTCGATCCCTTCAACAGGGCTCGTTTCACCGGTTAGCTCAATATATTTAATGCGGTTGCGTGACCACATCATATAATCGCGGGTTTCTTCATCAAAATATATATTGTGAATAATTTGTTGCCATGATGTACCTACGGGCAAGTCTGCATGAACAACACCGACATTTCCTATTTTTGTGGTTATTTCAAAAGCAACGGGTAATGTTTCAAGCTCTTCTCTTATTTTCTTTTGTGTACCTCGATCAACATCTTCCCACCACGCACCACCGTTATTTTTAACCCAACTGCGGTAGTTCGTTTTTTTGTGCTTGGCTTCAATTAGCATCATTTCGTGATTGCCTTTGATAGAGTGAAACCACGGTTTTTCTAAAAATTCCAGTACGCGATAAGACTCAGGTCCACGATCGATTAAATCTCCTACGGAAAACACGCGGTCAATCTCAGGGTCGAAATTTAATGTTTCAAGTTGGGATTCTAGCAATGAAAACATGCCATGGATATCGCCCACCACAAAGTCTCGTCCATGTGGGTTTTGTGTGAAAAATTTAAAGGGAAAAAATGACATGCTTATATGAGACAATAGTGGCTTATGTTAACTATCTCAATAGCGCTGAGTGGAAACAAGGAAAAAATGAAGAGTTGTACCGATTAATGGATAAAGAGACTTTTTTAAGAAAGACTGTGACTTATGACAAGTAATGTAGCAACGATTTCGCTGACATCTTTACTGTTGTTATTAATACCTGTTGCGCTTGTTTTATGGATTCAATTTAAATGGTTGCTTAATTATAAAGAGGGAGCTTACTCTATTGTTCGGATGCTGGGGCAGCTAGTAATTATTGGTTATTTTCTCGGTTATATTTTTAATGCGCAAAGTGCTTGGGTAATTGTTTTAGTACTTTGCGTAATGGTGATAGCATCAAGCTGGATTGCTTTACGCACAGTAAAAGTTCAGCGTCAAAAACTTTTTAGCATTGTCTTATTTTCACTATTAGTTGGCGGTGGCAGTATTTTAGCTTTGGTAACGCAAGGTGTTTTACAAATCGATCCATGGTTTAGTGCAAAAATTATGATACCTATGGCGGGTATGATTTTCTCCAATGCTCTAAATGCCATTAGTCTTGCGGCAGAGCGCTTTAGTGATGAACAGTCGCGTGGTGAACCGTATGAAGTTGCCCGAAATATCGCCTTTAGAACGGCAATGATCCCTATTATTAACTCCTTATTCGCCGTAGGTCTGGTATCCCTACCAGGGATGATGACAGGCCAGATACTCTCTGGTGTAGACCCTTTGATTGCGGCACGTTACCAAATTTTGGTAATGGCGATGATATTTGCATCGGGTGGTATTGCCAGTGCCATGTATTTAACACTGATTAAAAAGTACAGTTCAACATGATCTTAAAAAAACTTTCACTCTTATTCGTTATGCTGATTTTATTGGCTTGTAATCAAAGTGATGCAGAGACAGAGCTTAGCGCATCGAATAATAAAACACAGACTAAAATATTAGCTCAGGTTAAAGTGCCACCAGTTAGCTGGACATCTGTTGGTATGGGAGGAGGAGGAGGTATTGAGCTACCTTCAATTAGCCCGCACAATAAAGATACTGTATTTATTACGACCGATATGTCAGGTGTTTATAAGACAGAAAACTTCGGCGAGAATTGGTCGTTACTACCTTTTAGAACTCAAGGTCAAGCGGGTATTACCGATCGTGGTGGTAGCTCGCCGATACAATTTACGAGTGATCCTAAAATACTTTATGCGAATCATCGTGATACTTTTCCCTCTGATTTTGATGATATTGATTCGCTCGATCATATTCGCTATGCAGTAAAAAGCACCGATGGTGGTAAGACCTTTCATAAACTTAAAAGCCCTGATGCCGATATTAGTGCACAAGTTTATGCTGATCCTAAAAGTAGCACACGTCTTATTATTAATGCTGAAATTATGCGAGGCTCTGATGGAGAGATGCGTATTTTATATTCTGACAATGGGGGTGATACCTTTAGTGATACGGGTATACGAGCTACAAAGCAGGGTGATGATACGGTTCTTTTACTTTCAGGTGTTCATTGGAATAATAAGGATATAGTGATTGCTACTAATGCGGGTTTGTTTGTTTCTACAACCGAAAAAATTAGCTTTAAAAAAGTAATTACTAATCCTATTAAAGGTGCGATTGCTACCTTTACCTCAGCAAAAGATAGCAACGGAAAAAGTCGCTTGTTTGCAGTGACATACCCGAAAAAGTTAGGGTGGAATTTACAATACCCCAGAACGCCCTCACAAATGATAAATGCACCAGAAGTAGGGGGGAAAGGGTCTATCAAACCAAAAAATGTACATGTTTATCGTATGGATTGGTCAGATAATAAATTAAAACAAAAGTGGCAAGAATTACGTTATAACAACACAGAGTTTCTCCCTTTTTGGGTAAGAACTTCCCGCAATGATATTGAAACGGTGTACTTAGCAGGGCTAGATAAAAACCCATGGACAAGACCTTCCGTGATTAAAAACAAACAGGGCGGGTTAGGGCGTTGGCAAAGTATTTTTCAAACCGATGAAAATCAAGGCAATAATAAAAATGTCAATTACGAAGGCAGTAATTGGGTGCCTAAAAAACCTAATCAAAATATACAAAGTGGCTGGGCAGCAACGGACGGTGTTTATGAAGCTGTAAATGGCATTATAGAAATGAGCTGGAATTGGTCACCCAATGCAGAAGGTTTTGCGATAGACCCTAATGATTCTGCGCGCTTAGTATTTAGTACCAATACACTACACGTGAGTGAAGATGGTGGAAAGCTCTGGCGACAAGTTTATACGTATCAAAATATTCAAAATCCAGCAGGTCAAGCCACGCCAAAACATGATAGCGATAAACGCTATAAAAGCAACGGTTTAGAACCGACAGTAGCGTGGTGGATGGAGTGGTTGTCAGATACTAACTTAATTGTTGCGCTCACAGATATTAAAGGCATGTTAAGCGATGATGGTGGCGATTCATGGCGCAGTTTGGCAAATACTCTAGCGAATGAAAATACCTATAAAATCACCAAAAGTATTGATCGGCAACATCTTTACGCCGCAACAGCCAGCCCCAATGATATTTATTTAGACCATTATCGTTTAAGGGATCTGGAATATGAAACATCGGGTATAAAAAGCTGTTTAGCAGATCGGTTAAGTAATGAGTTTATGGGAACAGTAAGTCGTTCAGATTCAAACGGTAAAAACTGGGAAATTTTACAAAAATTTAATTGTCCAGTAGTTTGGGTAGAGGTAGATAAATCTAGCCCTGATACAGTCTATGCCAGCGTGGTACATAGCAAATTTGGTGGCATATATGTGTGTAAAAATGCGCGGGCTAAAGTGCCTGTTTTTAGTATTTTGACGCAAAACCCTAAGTCTGTGGGGGGGAATCCTCAGACTATTTTTTCATTAGAAAATGGTGATTTACTGACAAGCTGGTCAGTTCGTTTTGATACTGAAACAGGCAAGCCAGTAGGCTCTGGTATTTTTAGATGGGATACAGCAGGAGAACCTCAAAAAGACTGGCATAGCTTTCAACAACCCAAAGCTATGGACATTTGGACGAGAGATTTTGTGCTGCACCCTGATGACCCTAAGGTATGGTTTGTAGCGACCTATAATCGCTATAACAAGTTTTCAGGGAAATCAAATAAAGTTGAGCAGGGTGGAGGAGGAATCTTTCGTTTTAGCCAAAATGGAGAACGTTATCAACGTATTACTCCGGATAGGCTTTATCGAACTGATAGCATAAGGGTAAACCCAAAGAATGCGGATGAAGCCTATGTGACAACAGAGAATGAAGGCTTGTGGAAAACCAGTAATTTAAGCGATGAAAACCCCACGTTTAAGCGCGTAGAATCATTTCCATATAGACATACGGTTCGGGTGTTCTACTCACCCCAAGGTCAAGTCTGGGTAACAACCTTTGGTGGTGGTTTGTTTCGTTTAGATTAAACGTTATTTTCCTGTCACAATCGCTTTAGCTTGCTCGACCATATCAGATAGTGAGTTTTCTTTAACTGTTTGCATTAGCTCACCTACATCAAACTTATGATGACGTTCATAGGCTACGCCTAGTTGTTGCATATCTGCCAAGCCCGATTCACGCGCATGATCTACAAAGCCTTTATTTTTCCAAAAGAAAGCACCTGGCATGGTAGTTGGGATAACTAAAGCGTAGAAAATTATGCGCCCTAGGTATGCCATAATGACTAATGAGGCGCTGAATAATAAGCCTACTAAAACACCGCTAATGCCTGATAAACCCGTGTAACTGATAATAATTGCCAGAATAATATTAAGCACTAGCAAAGTGTTTCTTAACCAATAGGTTTTACCAAAAGTGGTTGAAAGTTCATAATATGCAGCTTGTCCTTCACCTGCTCCTGCTTTTAAGTCTTTAGCATGAAAGACAAGCCCTACAGCTTCCATGATTAATCCAAGCACGATAATAACGGCAAAATACTGAATTAAATCAGCGCTGTTTTCCATAAATAAGCTGCCGATAATTGCTATTAACAAACCACCTAAACTAAGCATTGATCCATAAAAGGTTGAAGCTGTTTGCCAGTGATCCCAAAAAGGGCGCGCTTTAATACGGTAAAGCTTATACATATAGTAAGAGCCTGCTACAAAGCCGATTAAACCTAAAATAGCCGATGCGCCTACTAATAAATTAGCAATGCTATTGTCAAAAAATGAGAAGAAAGTATAGCCCGCTAAGCCTACAAAAAAAGCAGTCACCCCAGCTATTTCACGACTCAAAGGTGAGTGGCGCAGATTATTAAACCCACGATAAAAGCGATGCGGTTTGCCCAAGTGCATATTCAATTTGAAAAGCCCAATGGCCATTAGTGCAAACATAATAAGAAGCAAAGGCATTTTTGTAGATGATGCTTGCAGGCTTTCAATGACCGGTGCGCCAAATAAAGAGCCTAAAACCACTAACATCACAAATGCCCCCATCACTGCCTGCGCAGTAAGGGTGAACATAACGTGCGCGTTCTCGTGTGAGTCTAATAGCGTTTTCATGCCCCAGTGACGAACTCTGCCGTGCTTTTCATCGAGCACGGGTTGATAAGTACCATCTGCATCATCGTTACGATGATATTTAATTGCGGTAGAATCCACTCGTTTCATATCACGGTTTAAGGTTTTAGTTTGCTGAAAACGGATGTTGGGGTTGGTGATACTGGGGTCAGGAAATCCTGGGATTTGTGCATCTACTTGGTAACGATCATCAGGTGTATTTTCGATCACACCAAATTCCAAAGCATTGCCTAAACAAGCCGAAACACAGGCAGGTTTAAGCCCAACTTCTAGTCGGTCAACACACATATTACATTTTGAAACTGTGCCTTCAACAGGGTCAAGCTGGGGCGCGTTATAGGGACAAACCCATGTGCAGTATCCACAGCCAAAACAAATATCAGGGTCTTGTAGCACTGCGCCGTATTCTGCAAATTTTGTATAAGCGCGAGTAGGACAGCCTTTGAGACAAACAGGGTCATCACAGTGATTACACGCCATTGATATATTTTGGCGACGGTAATCGGGGTATGTTCCACCTTCAACAAAACCTACTGAACGGAAGGCAATGTGACCAGCATTATCATTCTTCTCACTACAGGCCGCTTCACAGGCGTGACAAGCGATACAGTTGTCAGCGGTGAAGTAAAAGCCGTGTTGCTTGTAGCGGTTTGGGTTATCGCCAATCTCGCTATCGTTATTGATATTTAAACTTTGATCACGCAGAGAGTCACCGTCGGTGGTTAGCTCGATAGCTTTGCCATATCGGTTTTTGTCTTTGCTATCCTTGTCTTGCAAGAATGCATATTTTGGTTCGTCTTTTCGTACTTGAAACATTGTTGGTAACTCTGCTGTTTTAGTTCCCTCCACTTAGCAAGGGGAGGGTTAGGGAGGGGGTAGAATGCTTGAGCCTTGCACAGGCTGTGAGTTTCTACCCTCTCCCTAACCCTCTCCCTGTTAGGGAGAGGGACTTGGTTCATCTCAGGTTTTGAAGTATTACTTCGTATACACCTTCGATATTATTTAGTACTTCGTTGTTCCAGAATCTAATAACCGTGTAGCCTTTTGATTCTAAGAACTTTGTTCGTCTTTCATCGTAGACAAGCGCTTCATTATCAGCATGTTGCCCACCATCTAATTCAATAATCAGTTTCTTTTCTGGGCAAATAAAATCAACGATATACGGTTGAATGGGATGTTGCCTACGAAAACTTTAAACCTTCTACTTGCTTTGCTCTAACTAAGCGCCAAAGTGCTTGTTCTGCTTTCGTTTGGTTTTTTCTTAGCTGTCTGGCTTTATCTTTCTAAATCCTAAAACTTGTACATTGTTTCAAACTTTCGACCCTTTCCTTAATCCTCTCTCTGCTAGGGAGAGGATGTTTAAAACGTGCGCATTTCCATACTCATCTGAGCAGCTTCTTGTTGATCTTTAATACGCTCAATACGCACTGCAGATTGTTTATAAGCAGGTTGGCGTGAATGAGGATCAAGTAAACCAAGCGTTAGACGATTGGCACAATCATGAAAATGAAAAGGCACAAAAATCATATTTTTTGGTACGCGATGTGTGAGTTGAGCCATAACAATCGCATCTGATCGTGGTGAAACCAGGCGAATATAATCACCTGCAATCACGCCTAGTTCTTTAGCAGCATCAGGGTTAAGTTCCGCAAAAGGAATCGGGCTGTATTTATTATTATTGCTTAACTTACCTGTTTTTGTGCGACCGTGCCAATGCTCAATTAAGCGCCCTGTGTTTAACCAGTAGGGGAATTTCTCATCGGGTACTTCGTTGTTATCAATGAACGGAAGAGGGATTAGTTTGGCTTTTCCATCTTCATATCTAAACTGTCCATCTTCAGTGTAAAGCCTCACTCCGCCTACTTCTGGTTCTTCACCATTAGCGACTTGTTTGTCTGTGTACGGCCATTGAATACCGCGATTGGCTTCAATATTTTCATGCGTCATACCTGAAATATCAGATAAGCGACCAGCCGATAATGACCCCATTTCTAAGAAAATATCAGCGGCTTTTTCAGGGAAGTTCACACCGCCTTCATTCACGCCTTCAGCATTAAAACGCTCAGCTATACGAT
>JAZGFW010000237.1:0-2720 GCA_036479895.1 Cocleimonas sp.
AGACTGAGACCTTTGCACGAATCAGTGGCGAAAGAAAAATAGACTAATATTTTACTGATTGAGGCGGAAAATGAAGCTAATAACGGGTTATTAGCAAGTTTTTCAACGAAAAGCAGTGAAATATTAGGCATTCTTACTCGTCACCTGATTCGTGTAAAGGTCTCAGTTAGTAAACTTAACCCAAGGATATTCTTTATCATCCTTAACTCGGCTCCAAAATAAAGTGCCAGAATTCCTCCAAGGGTCGAGCACGATTCCCTCAGGCACGCCTTTTCCTTTCGCAGAGACCACTAAGGTACTGTGTTCTCTCCAGTAATCACGACGAAAAGCAACGCCATGATGAAATTGTAGCGATTTCATGGGACGGTTAATTTGTAAACCCATATCACGCGTCCATTGATAGCACAATCCACGTGGTCGGTGTCCGTAGTTTACTAATACATTATGATAAAGTGGTGGGCTAGTAAGTCGGTAACGGTTTGACAATACTTTCGGGTATAGCACCGCTTCTCTGGCTACAAAGCGTGCTTCTGAAGGTGCGATACTGGGACCGAGTGAAAGAATTGCTTTATATAAACCTTCAATTTTAGCGTTATCACCTGAGTCAATTGCAGTAATAACAGTATTGCCTTGTTTATTGATACTCGCGCCGTCATAGCGTATCGAGCTACAAGCCGTTAAGAAAAGGGTGCTAATAAGTAAGAGCGTTAAGCCTGTTGATTTGTGAGTCGTTATAGTCTTTTTATACATAATGATATTAAGTGGTTATGAATCTTATTATTCAGTTTGTTGAGTTAGCAGGGTTCGCAGGATTTTTAATGTAAACCTTTTTATTGTTCGCATCGAAATAGTAGGTACGAGGGTAGTATTTAGACCATTGGTAATTAGGGTCGTCTTTTGTTTTCACCCAATAAAGAATACTCGCATGGCGCCAAGGATCAAGAATAATAGCATCTTCAACACCTTTACCTTTAGCTGCTACGGTTAAAACATTGTGTTCATAGTTGCCACCTTGGTTAGCGACAGCGCGTTGCATGGTTAAAGTTTCATAGTGTTTCTTACCTATGTGTGATGACATATCCCTTGCCCATTGGTAACAAAGTCCTCTTTCGCGTCTTCCTGTGTTGACCAAAACATTTTGATAGTTGGGTGGCCACATAAGTTGATATTCATTTGCTAAGTGACGAGGGTATAGTATACCTTCGCGAGCAACCCATGCGGCTTCATCAGGATCTATTGTTTTAGGGTCAAGTGCAATAATTGCTTTGGTAAAAGCTGTAATTTTTAACTGGTCACTTTCATCAATAGCAGAAACCGTAGTGAGCTTTTTTTCTTTATCAAAGTCAACATTATCATAGCCAATGCTACACGCTGATAAGCCCAGAAATAATATAAAAAGAAATAAGAGTCGAAAAGTTTTCATAAAGGTAATTTGTCTTTGTAATTGTTTAAATGCTAAGAAATTTTACTAATTAAGAAGCCTTGCTACAGTGCATTAAATAGTTAACATTAACGTCGCTTCCCAACCTATAGCTTTGTAGCAAGGGGTTATATGTCATTCCTTTAATGTTTTCAAGGTGTAATCCTGATTTTTTTGCCCAATTTTCAAGCTCAGCAGGTTGAATAAATTTTGCGTATTCATGTGTGCCTTTGGCTAACATATTGAGTAAATACTCTGCGCCAATAATTGCAAAGGCAAAGGACTTTGGGTTACGGTTAATAGTCGAGAAAAAAACATGTCCATCGGGCTTAACTAATTTACTGCAAGCTGCAATGATAGAAGCAGGGTCAGGGACGTGTTCTAGCATTTCCATGCATGTTACTACATCAAATTTTCCTGCTTGTTGTTCGGCCATCTCTTCAACCGTGATTTTTTGATATTTGATATTATTAACGCCTGATTCAAGCGCGTGTAATTCTGCCACCGATAAAGGTGCAGCGCCCATATCAATACCAAGCGTATCTGCACCACGAAGGGCGATGCTTTCACTCAGGATGCCACCGCCACAACCGACATCAATGACTTTTTTTCCTTTTAAACCACCACAATGTTCATCAATATAATTAAGCCGTAACGGGTTTATTTCATGTAATGGTTTGAATTCGCTGTCTCTATCCCACCAACGATGCGCTACATCTTCAAATTTTTTGATTTCATTAGCATCCACGTTGGGGATATTGTTAGGTATATCGCTAGAGTCATCAGTAGGTGCGTTTTCCGCTTGTGAAGCTGTCGCTTGCATGTTTTTTCCGTATGGTTAGCTAAACTAATACGCTATTATATAGAATCCAGATTCAAATCACATAAAAGAAAACGAATATAAAATGCTGAGATTTCTACTAGGTATCCTTATTTTACAAGTCGCCACGGTTGCTTTGGTGTTTTTAGCGCCTGAAAACCTCACAGGCATTGCTTGGTTACGTTTGATTATTCCGCTTTTATTGATAGGAATATTTACTGCTTTTTGGTTTTCGAGTATTTCTAAACATAAAAGTAAAGAGCAGCTTTCATCGTTAGAACAGCAACACGCGCGTGAACGAGAGAAACTCCAAGTCAATGCAGAGCGGGCTAAAACCAGACTGATAAAAAAAACACAAAAAGAAATTGCCCGAGAAGCGAAAATTACCCACGGCAAGGCAAATTTTAAAGTAGGGGCGGCGCTGGCAGGTGTAATGGGTTTGGGAGCATTGATGTTACTAACCCAGTTTTTAACTTTGGG
>JAZGFW010000238.1:0-3454 GCA_036479895.1 Cocleimonas sp.
CCGATGCTGTAGGTTGGGATGTCTTGTATACCAATTTCATCGAGTAAACCGACCAGCAAGCTTGAATCTAATCCACCTGAAAGTAGTACGCCTACTGGCACATCAGAAACATCATTACGACGTTTTACCGCTGTTTTTAAGGATTCGTGAATCGCTTCCACCCATTCTTCATCCGTACGTCCTTTACCAAGAACTTCTTCTTTTTCGCGCGTAGCATCTAGCGTCCAATAACGGTTGAGTTGTTGATCACCGTTTTCTTTTATTAATAATGAGTGCGCTGGCTCTAGTTTGCGAATGCCTTTAATCACCGTCATCGGTGCAGGCACAACGGCATGCAACGTAAACTGGTGATGTAAAGCTACTGGATCAAGATCGGTATCAATTTCATTATCTTTATTTGACGCTAAAAGCGCCTGTGTGTTCGATGCAAACCGAAAGCCATTTTTTGTAAAAGAATAATATAAAGGCTTGATGCCCATACGGTCACGCGCAAGAAACAAGGTTTTTTCTTTTAAATCCCAGACTGCAATGGCAAACATTCCCAAGAAATGTTTTACGCAATCTGTGCCCCATTCTGCATAAGCCTTAAGGATAACTTCAGTATCGCCCGTGGAAAAAAACGTATGACCTTTGGCAGATAGTTCTTTACGTAATTCAGGATGGTTGTAGATCGTGCCGTTAAAAACTAACGCTAAGCTAAGGTTAGAATCAATCATCGGCTGATTGCCTTTTTCGGATAAATCTAAAATAGATAAGCGACGATGACCAAAAGCTAGTGCGCCATCAGAGAACGTTCCACCATGTTCTGGGCCACGTTTTTCAATCTTTTTCATCATCGCTTGGATGTGATTTAGGTCTGGCATACTGCCGTCTAATCTATATTCACCGCAAATTCCGCACATGGGTTTTTTCCGCTTTAAAAGAAAAAGTATTAAAGCACACACACCCTGTTATTGCCTGTTTTGTATAAAAATGTTTTTGTTTAAGAAATAGCCTTAATAAGCAACTTTTCCTACGGAATAAACCAAAGAATATGCTTATAGAGACCTTTGCACGAGTCAGATGACTAGTAAAAATGACTAAAATTTCACTGCTTTTCGTTGGAAAACTTGCTAATAACCAGTTATTAGCTTCGTTTCCCGCCTCAATCAGTAAAAATTTAGCCCATTTTTCTTTCGTCACTGACTCGTGCAAAGGTCTCTTATAAATAAAATGCCAAACAGGTGACAACACCTTTAATGCATAATTTTCTAAGGTTAAAAAGCCCATGGCAAAGCCAACTACCCCGCTGCCCCATACGAATATTGAAGGAACCATGATATGGAATATATATGTCGCTAATGTTGCTAATAGTATCCAAATCACGCCTGTAGTCACTATTGCCATAACGCCACTGGCTAAGCCAACGAAGAAGCGATCGGTTAATGTCGCGTTGTCTTTATTCATTCGTTGACCAAACAGTCGTTCCATCAACATTTATCAAAGGCTGATTCATCAGGTTTTCACTTGAACAATAGGCTGTATCTTCTGATTCAAATAAAGCATCTGGCACAACTTCAAAACCAAAGCTAGTGATCTGGTCACGCGCTTTTTGTGAATACGGAATCCCCATCATATCGAAGTAATTTATGTAATCCAGCCCTGCCGCGTAAGAATAAGCGACGATGAGCCAATCATTGTTTCTGATGGCATTTATTTCATCCAAGCTATATTGATCAAAACCAACCGATGCTTTTTTAGCATCCCAATCTTGCTTTGCACGTCTCATTTCACGTTCTAAGACATGAACGCGCGCGAGTACGTGCCAGCCGTTTTCTACTTTGCCCATTTTTTGAGCGTGCATCATGGCTTGTATTTTTAAAAGGTATTGCTCGCCTAAGCCTGCGGTATCCCATAGGTTAGTTTTCAGGTACGCCTCAACGTCAGCATTGCCGACAGAGCTTTGAATAGTTTGATAAATTGTTTTAAAGGGCAGGCCCCCACAACTATTACCCGTATCGCCCGTATTCGCTGTGTATTTTGATTTGGTGTAAAACGAGAATGTGTTTGTCGCGGCATGATTAGGGAAGCCTTCGAAACGCATTTTTTGCAAACTGTGGCCCAGCTCATGTATATCACCATGACCGATGGGGTCGAACGCCCAATAAGCATCATAAGGATTGCCCGAACAACCATAGCCACAGGTGGCTTGATCGGCATTCATGTGTTTCATGGTGTCGATGGTTTCAATGGTTAAGCCTTTTTGATTTGCCCAATCGTGAATCTCTGGTACTACATCAACGCCTTCGCCTTTAAAGCCTGCAAGCACGTGCGGGTAGTTGCTGGTGTATTTATTCACGGCATTTGCTAGGCCTTCTGCAGTACCACCCCATTTTTCATTGGCTACAGACTGAATCATTTTGTCTAATTTAGAATGCACCTCAAAACCTGCGGTTGCCACTTCTGCCCATTCGTATTCATTAGCATCCAGCTTTTGTGCGAAGGAATCGTTATCTGCGCTACTTGCCCAATACGCATGCTCACCTACGTTTTCAAATTTTATTTCTACCGGTAAATCATTGGTAGAAAACTCTAATTGCAATGGTCCACCATAAGGTGATGTTAGCTCGATGGTTTCGCCTGATTTAATTTCAAATCGTGGTGTTTGCAAATACTTAGGACGGTTGTAACCTTGATTTGACTTTGTCTGTTTTTCATACTGATGCGTAGCACCCGAACGTAGTGTATTGATAAATACTTTAACGGTTAAATCACTGCTGTCACTTCGTGTGATTTTAACGGTTTGACCAGGTAAAGCATATACGCCAGCTGAGCGAAAATGCTTTTTACTGGTGAGGTTTACTACTTTTGTAATCGGGGTAATGTGTGAGAAATCACTGCGCGAAAAATTACCCATATCAGGTTGGACAGGGTTTATTTTTCTAAAATTGTAAACAGCATGATCAGCATAAAAAGAACGCATGAAATCGTTGTCATCTGTAGTCACTTTATCCATTGGGTAAGTAACAGACTGGCGCATTTTATCCGCTGTTAAAAGTAGCAACTTTTGTAAGCGGTAATATTGCGACTCAAAAATGGCTTTCTTATTATAATCTAAACTGTCGAGCAGTCTCTTAACCGAGTTTGCGCCCTTCTCAAAGTCACTATTAAGTGTTGTTACATTGCTACAGTTGCCATAACTTGAGCTTTTTTCACCTTTAGAATTGATACATTGTGTCCAATCAAAAGCGTAATCCTCATTTTTTAAATGGGTAAATAGTGTTTTAACTGCGACGAGCTCTTCAGCTTGAAAGCTTGTGGTTGGGTCAAAGCCATCAACCCTTAATCGAAACCAGTAATTATCCCAGTGATAATCAATGTCAAAGACCGTAGTAAATAACGCCTTCCCCAATGCCTTATAATTACCATCGTGATGAATATAAAGCACCGAAACACCTTCTTTAAGTGCTTGATC
>JAZGFW010000239.1:0-4463 GCA_036479895.1 Cocleimonas sp.
TTTGTGAACCAAACCTATCAAAACGTATCAAAAAAAAGGAGAGTCGCTAGGATGACATTAACCAAGGCAGGCATGGTCGAGCATTTGTTCGATGAACTCGGTTTGAATAAACGTGAAGCCAAAGAACTCGTAGAAATGTTTTTTGAAGAAATAAGAACTGCATTGGAAGAAGGTCAGAATATCAAGCTTTCAGGTTTTGGGAATTTTATGTTGCGCGACAAAGCAGCACGCCCGGGCCGTAACCCCAAATCAGGTGAAACAATACCTGTGAGTGCCAGACGTGTGGTAACCTTTCGCCCTGGTCAAAAACTTAAAACAAGAGTAGAAAAATATGCTGGAACTATCTAATAATAAAGAATTACCGGCAATACCGAGTAAGCGTTACTTCACTATTGGTGAGGTGAGTGACCTATGTGGTGTAAAGGCACATGTTCTACGCTACTGGGAGCAAGAATTCCCTAACCTAAAGCCTATGAAGCGCCGTGGAAATCGTCGTTACTACCAGCGCCAAGACGTTGTTTTAATTCGCCAAATCCGCAGTTTATTGCATGAGCAAGGCTACACTATCAACGGCGCACGCCAAAAGCTTTCGGGCGAAGAGGCCGTAGTTGATAGCACTCAGGCAAATCAGCTTTCTCGCCAGATTATTACGGAGTTAGAAGAGTTATTGAAGATACTTAAGAAAAAGTAATCGATGATAATACATTACTTGAAAAAGCTGGTTTTATATCAGCTTTTTTATTGCCTGAGTTTTGTAGGCTCAGTACATTGCTTCTTAAGAAAAAATCTCTATGATGAAGCGCATAAAGAAAATCTTAATAAATTAGCTGTTACCCTTCATGGTAAAAATCAGGAAAGCGAAAAGAGTCAGGAAGTATAAAAACGCGCTCAGTCTCTTTATAGAAACCTGCTTCGTCTCTATCTACCGCAATACAACACTGCGCTCTGTCAGCTTCATAAACATTCTCTAGAGCGACTTTATCATTAATCTCTTGATGATATAACTCAGACAGCCATTCGTGCTTTGTAAGTTGAAATAGATCTTTATTACGTAAACTGACTTTGTTTTGAATATCACATTGCTTTATCCAACGACCTCTTAAATGATTGTCGATCACGGTCTTGGGTGGTGCATTAAGACCAAAGGGATAAAATAGTCGCCCTTTTAATAAGCAGTATCGCTCATCAATATCAAACTTTAAAAGTTCGGGGTGCTTGAGACTCAGTTGTGTTTGATGGTTTGTTAAGTGTTGTTGTTTTCTGCCTAACTGGTCTTGAGTATTTGTACCAAACCAACGGAATGAATCTTCAAAAGGTTCTGTGCCCAAGTAAAACTTCACAGCAACTTCTAGATGGATAACTTTGAGTGTGTGCTTATCTTTAATAATGAAATCAACTTCACCCAATGTACTTTTATTCTCAATAATCTGTATGTTTTGCGCTAACAGTTCAAAATTAGGGCTTATTTGTAGCCAATAGCTTATAAATGCTTCAAAGCGGTAACCCAGTCTTTTTGATTTAAGTGCATCAATATGTACAATGAGCGGGGTAGGGTTCTTATCCAGTTCAATAAGCGTTTTGAGACAGGCATTAAACTCTTCTGTGCATTTTTTATGGTCTAGCCAGTTTATATTATCTTTAATTCCAGAGATGAGCGGTGGGCTGGCAATAACCCATGCAAGGTCTCTTACAATACGGTGTTTGAATGACTGACTTGTCATGATTGCTTTATGCTTTTTTCCAGCACAAAATACGATTGTTAGCAGGCATGGTGAAATCATCAATTAGGCTTAAGCCTTTTTGCTCCGCTAATTCATTGATTGCTTCAAAGTCCCTAATACCACTTTGTGGATTGTTTTGTTTTAGCCAAATATCGAAGCGTGCATTGCTGTCGCTGGTATAAGTATTATTGTAATTAAATGGCCCATAAAGTATTAACAAACCCTTGCTATCAAGCTGTTCACCAGCTTTGTTAATGAAGTCGACGACATTCTTCCATGACATAATGTGTACAGCGTTGGCAGAAAATATGACATCAACCGAGAGGTTTTTCGGCCAAGGGTCATAACTGACATCAAGTGCTATTGGGGCTGGGGTGTTGCTTAGCTCAGCATCGTCTAACCATTGTTGAATATCCGCATGATAGGCGATTTGATCACTGCATTGCCAAATAAGGTGGGGCATTTTTTGTGCGAAATAAACCGCGTGTTGCCCCGTACCACTGCCAATTTCTAAGACGTGTTGCTTATCTGCAAGCAGAGGTTCTATTATTTTAAAAATAAAGTCTCGATTTTGATCACAAGATTCAGAGTAAGGTTTATTCATTCTTGTTAACCTCCTTAGATGATGGGCTTGCTTTGTAGGGCGATTTTAACGTTTTCATATAATCCGTAATAGCTTCTTTTTCATGCCCTACATAATCAAGAATAGCAGGTTCAAAGGGAGAGTTATTTAACCAATGACTAGAGCGTGTGAGGGTAGGTATAAAGCCTCGTGCGATTTTATGTTCCCCTTGGGCGCCGGGTTCAAACACTTGTAGCTTATGCTCGATACAATATTCAATGCCTTGATAGTAGCAGGCTTCGAAGTGGAGCTTATCCACTTGTTCTGTACAACCCCAATGGCGACCGTACAGCGTTGTATCGCTTGCAAACATTAGTGAACCAGCAATACACTCACCGTTTTCATTGTCAGCAAGAATAAGAAGTGTTTGACTGGGGAGTTTCTCTGCGATCTCTTTGAAGAAGCCCTCGTTTAAAGTAGCAGTACCATGCTTTTCTGCGAAAGTTTGTTGATAAAAACGCGCAAAGTCCTGCCAATCTTTAGGGCTTGCTGTGTGTCCACTTAGGCGACGAAGCGAAATATTTTGTTGGTTTACGCGTTTTCTTTCTTGGCGAATATTTTTACGCTTCTTTTTTTCAAGCTTAGCGAGAAAGTCATCAAAGCTTTGATAGTTGTTATTATTCCAATGAAACTGACAATCATGACGGGTGAATAAGCCGAACTCATTCATCCACTCTTGTTCATTAGACAGTGGAAATAAACAATGAAAACTACTGTAGTTCTGTTCGTTCGCAAACTGCTGAGCTGTTTTTATCAACATGGGGTAAATACGCTCGGCATCTTTATCAAGGCATAATAAGCGTTGTCCGCTTACCGGAGCATAAGGGATTGAAGAAACTAATTTTGGAAAATAAGGGATTTGGTTACGTTGATAAGC
This sequence comes from Cocleimonas sp., assembly GCA_036479895.1. Classification (GTDB taxonomy): domain Bacteria; phylum Pseudomonadota; class Gammaproteobacteria; order Thiotrichales; family Thiotrichaceae; genus Cocleimonas. The sequence continues at coordinate 3,221 of JAZGFW010000239.1, forward strand.
ATCTGCCCACGCGTGGTCAAAAACAAATTCGCCGTACGAGTTTTTTTTTGTGTACAAAGGCATAACGCCCAGTAAAGTATCATTCTCATATATGCTGATATGGCATGGTCGCCAGCCAAATTCATCACTGACGCAGCCGTGGTTTTCCAAGGCGGATAAAAACTCATGACGTAGAAAAGGGTTGTTATCTTTAACTAAACTATTCCAGTCTTTAGCGGTAATTTGTTCGATTTGAGAGTGAATATTTATTTGCATTTGTTTTATTATAGGGCTTTGTAATTCTTCGTGCTATTTAAGCACAGAGTGTAAGGATTTTGATCACAGATAATAGAAATATTAATAAAGGAAAACCAGTCACTCTGATAAAACGACTTGTGAGATTTTTGGTACAAGCAGTTATTGTATCTGTTTTATTACTCTTTATTATCCTATTTTTTTTCCGCTGGGTATCGATCCCAACCTCGGCTTTTATGATGCAATCAAATAAAGCGGTAAGCTACCAATGGGCAAGTTGGGACGAGATATCACCTCAGTTAGCAATAGCGGTAATTGCTTCTGAAGATCAACGTTTTCCTACGCATTGGGGTATCGATACCATTGAACTAAAGCGCGCCTTGTCAGAAAAACGAAAAAAGAAAGGAAAGCAACGCCCCCGCGGTGCTAGTACTATAACCCAGCAGGTTGCTAAAAATTTATTCCTCTGGAATGGTAGAAGCTATACCCGAAAAGCCATAGAAGCAGGTTTAGCCGTGGCAATAGAATTGACGTGGCCTAAGCAAAGAATCTTAGAAGTTTATTTAAATATAGCTCAATTCGGTGATGCACTGTTTGGCGCAAAATCAGCCAGTCAGGCATTTTTTAATAAATCACCAAAGGAGCTTAGTCGGGAAGAGTCAGCCTTGTTAGCTAGTGTCCTACCTCGACCTGCCGTTTCAAATGTTAATAACCCTAGACCTGAGTTAGTAAGAAAACAGCAATGGATTTTAAAGCAGATGAAACAGTTAGGTGGCTTGAACTATTTACGAAGACTTTAATGGTCTTCCCAAAGTGCTAATAATCCCTCAGTTGTTTTCTTATAATCTCGTGACTCAGTAATCGCTGAAATCATCGCTACCGAACCTACACCTGTTTTTTTCAAAGCTTCAGCGCGCTCAAAATTAATCCCTCCAATGGCTACCAAAGGATAATCATTACCCAGTAGCTTTACCCAGTTGGCTACGGCATCTACGCCTTGAGGAATCCA
>JAZGFW010000240.1:0-18137 GCA_036479895.1 Cocleimonas sp.
CTTGATAGTTCTGCTGTTTCCACATTAGTGGCCAGAATGGAAAAAAAGTCCTTGATTAAGCGTGTGCATGGAGTTGAAGACAGACGTACCGTGTTTGTACATTTAACCGAAGAAGGTGATCGTCTAAAGCGTAAAATTAATAATAAATCAGATATTTTAACACAAACGCTGAACAGTAATATTACTGAAGAAGAATCTAAAGTTTTACAAGATATTGTTATGAAAATAAAACTAAATAGGGAGCCTATGGAGCGCTCACAAATAAGAGAGTTTAGCGTATAAAGAGAACTAACTCGTTAAGTGCTAAATTTCTACTCTCTCTTCTAAAGGAAGCACTTTGATTTACAAGTGCTTTCAGTGAAAATTTATAGTTTGTTCTTGTTGGGACTTTTCATAGCTTCGGTCAAAAACTAGTTCAATTGATAAATCATTCTCTTTATCATCAAACTTTCCTTGTGCCTTTACTTGTTGTAATTCAGGCATACGCTTAGCCAAATAAGTACACATGGCAATCGCCATTGAGTACTCATCTTTAAGTAATAGGTTAATCAATGAATTAGCTACAAACTGTGAACGTTGTAGCGGGTTGGGCGTTCTAATAAAATCATCACCTAACTGTATACCTTGATCCATTTGACTGTCCATATTATCAAGGTATTGACGCTGATGACCAGGAACAGGCTTTTTACGGTCAAACTCTAACAAGGGTTCATCGTTTAGAATGACATAAAAAAGATCAGCATTTAGTGTGTTTTCCATGATATTTTATCCTAAATCATCAAAGCCTGCAGCTTTGTAGAGTTCTTTGGCTTTATCAATATCTTTTTCAACTCCTTCACCTTGCTCATACATCATAGCAAGTGTTGTCAGTGAGCCTTGCATGCCTTGTTCAGCGGCCTTTTCAAACCATTTAATGGCTTTGGCTGAATTTTTTTCTAAGCACTCACCTTGCATATACATAAAGCCCAGCCCGTGCTGTGCAATCGGGTAGCCTTGTTCTGCAGATGCCTTCATCATTTTAACGGCTTGCATGGGGTTTTCTACGCAACCTAAGCCATTTTGATGCATTATTGCTAACATATGTTGCGATTGTGCATCCTTTTCAGATAGTGGTGAAAGGAGTTGCATTGCTTGTGAGAAATGTTTAGCTTCAAAGGCTGCGATACCGCTAGAAAAGCTCATCTCTTCATCTTCGGTTAACGTTCGTGAAGGTGTATTAGAGTCAGTCATAATTTTATTGTTCAATAATAAGAAATTGGAATTTATAGTATGTAGCTACAAGAAGCAAAAAACCTTTATTATTATAAAGGCCTTTGCTCGACAGATCACGGAGAAAGACACATAAGAGAGGTTTCTTAAATAGAAAGGTCACCGCTAGTCTGTCATAACAAGAAAAATAACCTTTGATGGTGTAAAATGTCGAAAAAAGAAAAAATACGAAAACAATAATGTGCTTGCTCATTTGACTTATAAAAATGTACGATTATTAGTCAAATTGTTGTCTAGATATTTTTAACCGATAATAATAGAAAAATAAAGCCATAGAGCTTTGTACTTAATTAGTACTGTATAAGAATAAATTTTAAAGGTAGAAATAATCATGTCAGTTTTGTTAAAACAAAATAATTCTAAAATGCCTGTTGATGTGTCAGCTAACACAGAGAACATTCCTCTGGTTGCATATAATCAAAAGCCATCAGCCTTTCAGGGAGGAGTGGGAACTCCTATGAAAAAAGAGATGAGCTTACGTGATATTTGGGGAATAATTGCCCGACGTAAATGGTCTATTCTTTCTACTATGGCGTTAATGCTAGCACTCGCTGTTTTGTATACTCTTAGTACGCCACCTGTTTACCGCGCAAATGCGGTTGTACAAATTGAACGTGAAGGTACTTACCGTACTGACATCGGTGGTGTAAACAAAGGTTCTACGGCATTTGATGCTTTGACAGATCCTTATTTTAAAACACGTTACGAAATGTTAAAAAGTCGCGTTATTGCGCAAGAAACAATTAAAGAACTTTCTTTATATGATAGTTTGGTACCTCCAAAAACTAAGAAAAAAAGCGCTTTTTCACTCTCTTCACTATCTACATATATAAAAAGCTTGTTAGGTTCTAATAAAACGTCAGAGTCTAAAGCTAGTAAGCGTGTTGATTATGTGGGTGCCTTTCAAAAGAAAACCTTGATTCAGCCAATCGCAGGGACTCACTTAGTAGAAGTTGTTTATGATGCGCCAGATGCAGAGCTGGCTAAAGATGTTGTAATGTCTATTATAAATAACTTTATTAAGCTTCAAATTGAAACAAAAAGTGAAACAGGAGAGTATGCAAAAACATTTTTCACTAAGCAGCTTGAAGAAGCAGGTGAGCGATTAGATAAATCGGAGTCCGTATTATTAGACTATTCAAATAAGCATGGTATTTTGAGGGTTGATGATAAGCAAACAGTTAATCTTAAAAAACTAGGTAACCTAGATGATGCATTGGTTCAAGCAGAAATTAAACGTATTGAAGCAGAAAGTTTATATTCTCAAATGCAGAAAACAGGGAGTGTTTCGGCCTTTTTGAGTAGCCCTGTCGTTGGTAGTTTAAAAGCACGCTTGGTTAAATTAGAAGGTGATTATCAAGAGATGCTAAAAACATTTAAGCCCAATTACCCAAGTATGGTTAGCTTGCGTCAGCAAATTAATAATGCAAACGGAAAATTACAAAAAGAGAAAGGTTCAATCCAACGTTCTATGAAGGCTGACTATCTGGCAGCTAAACAGCAAGAAGGTCGAATTCGTGGTGAGCTTAGGCAATTTAATAAAAAGCTAGGTAAACTACAAAATAGTAGTTTAGATTACAATAATCTTAAAAGAGAAGTAACAACAAACACCAAACTTTATGATAGTTTACAAGGGAGCTTAGATAAAATTAATGTAGCTTCTCAGGCCAATACAAGTAGTATAAGTATTGTAGAACCAGCTGTAGTCCCCATTCATAAGTTTAAGCCTAAGCCAAAACTAAACTTATTATTAGGTTTACTGTCTGGTTTGATTTTAGGATTAGCACTAGCTTTCTTACGTGAGGCATTTGACCAGAGTGTAAATTCTGCTGAAGATTTGCAAAATATCACAGGTTTGCCCGTTTTGAGTAATATCCCTCGTATTTCTAAAGCAGCAGCACAAGGAAGAATGGGCTTAATATCAGCAATGATGCCTGATACCGCCGCGGCAGAAGCCTATAGAATCCTAGCAGCAAAACTACGTTTTATGAAAAAAGAAGCTGAAGATGGGCGAGTAATGCTGATTACAAGTGCGCAACCTAATAAAGGTAAAAGCGTTAGTGCCTCAAATGTAGCTTGTAGTCTCGCTAAAATGGGAATGAAAGTACTCTTGGTTGATGCTGACCTTAGAAGGCCTTCAATGCATGAAAAACTAGGCATTGATAATGGCGCTGGTCTTACGGACTTCTTAAGTGGTGAAATTGATCTAGTGGGTATTACTCAGCCTGTTAAGCAAGTTTCTGGTTTATATGCCATTACGGCAGGTAAATATACTTCTGACCCTGTTAGCTTATTAAGCCATGAGAGAATGTCATATTTAACCACACGTGCATCACAAATCTTTGATTACGTGATTGTTGATGCGCCACCCGTTATTGGCTTTGCTGATACACTTATTTTATCATCCTTGGCTACATCGACCATTATTGTAGATCAGGAAAAAACTTTAAAAATCAATAATGTAAAGTACGTCTTAGAACAGTTAGGTCGTGTGAGTAATAATGTAGAAGGTTATTTATTAGTTAACTCACGAAACAAGTCGATAACAGATAATAAAGATTACGCTAAACATCAAGATAAGATGAAGAAAGAAGCAGCCTTGCTGTTAGAGGAGAAAAAAATTAATTTAGCTTAGGCTAAAAGTACCTTTGTAATAAGCATCTTGTTTTGGCAAGGTGCTTTTTTGTAGCATAAAATAATGAACTTGCAGTACTAATTAAGTCTAATGTAATGTTAAAAAACAACGAAATACTTTGCACGCTATGTTTGTAAAACCTTTATTTAAAACACTACTTTTATCAAGCCTAATTTTTGGTTTGGTTGTAATATTGGGTTTGAAATATCAATGGGTAGATTATTTAAAAAGTGCAGATAAAGACAATATTGCGTTAGTGCTTCCGCAGGACTCTATTCCAAGGCTTATAGAGCAAACGGGGTTGGCTGAAAAACAAGGTTTTCAGTTAGAAATAATTCGTAGCGATCGGCAGCCAGTCACGGCAAACATGACGAAAGAGCAAATCACATCAGGTTGTCAACAACTCTACAATAAAATGGGTATGCACAACAATGAGTTGATAGATGTAGTAGTTGGTGATTGCGTTGTGAGTAACTATCAAGAAGCCATTCAAAATAGTAGCCAGTTCACTACGGTTCAGCAAGAGCAACATCAAATGGCTATTAAAAAAGCCTGTTTTCAAAAATCAAATGCTCATTCTCAGCTTAGTCCTTTTGAGAAGCAGTTACTACTTGGTGTCTGCGTATCTGATGGCGCTAATCAGTAGGTTAGGCTGAGCTCTATGTCGCTAAATCAACTTTAGGAAAGACAGCGCTGAGGCTGAATGAAGAGTAATGCTAATGTCTTTAGCATTACTCTAATTATCAACTTGTGATGTATACTGACTCAACAAGCAACGACTGATCGCTTGTTGGATTAGTTCTTATATTGGGAGGCCTTTGCACGAGTCAGGTGACGAATAAAAATGACTGAAACCCCACAGCTTTTCGTTGGAAAGCTTGCTAATAATCCGCTATTAGTTTCACTTTCCGACTCAATCAGTGAATATCAGCCGATTTTTCTTTCATTACCGACTCGTGCAAAGGTCTCATTGGGTGTTTATAATTTCAAATGAAGTCAATATTGATGGGTTTCTAGATGCGCTTTGGTCAGAGCGGGGCTTAAGTAAAAATACTTTGGATGCTTACGGTCGTGACTTAAAGTTGTTTTCAGTGTGGTTGCTAAAGTCGGATGTAACTTTATTAGACGCAAAAAACAAGCATTTACGAAAATACATCGCTTATGTGAGTAAAAAAGGCAGTAAAGCCAGTAGTATGGCGAGAAGCTTTTCTAGCTTAAAACGTTTTTATCGTTATCAGGTGAGAGAAGGGCGTATTGACGAAGATCCAACGGCATTAATTGATGCGCCAAAACTGGGTAAGTCGCTACCGAATACGTTGACAGAGTCACAGGTCGAAGCCTTAATAAATGCAACAGACACCGCAGATGTTATTGGTTTGAGAGATCGAGCGATGCTTGAACTGCTATACGCTACAGGTTTGCGCGTAACAGAGCTAGTTTCATTAGAGTATACACAGCTAAGCCTACAACAAGGTGTGGTTCGAGTGATGGGGAAAGGCAATAAAGAGCGCCTTGTTCCGATGGGTGATGAAGCCGTTAGTTGGTTGAACCAATATATTGAAACAGCCCGCCCAGTAATAATGTCTGGCAAAGGGATAACACCGGCATTATTTGTTACAAAGCGAGGTGCTGGCATGACGCGCCAAGCATTCTGGTATCTCATTAAGCGTTATGCACAAATTGTAGGTATAACGCAAAACATATCACCACATACCCTGCGCCATGCATTTGCTACACATTTATTGAACCATGGGGCTGATTTGCGTGTCGTACAATTGTTGTTAGGGCATAGTGACCTCTCGACAACGCAGATTTATACGCATGTAGCAAAAGCGCGACTACAAGCTTTACATCAAGAACATCATCCGCGCGGTTGAAAATTACTATTTTGCAACCACTGTGAGGTATTTTACGTAGATGAATCTGTTATCATGCGCTTATGCGTTAGAAATATTATTTTAAGTTTATCTAATAATAGTTCTAATAAGGGCAAATACCATAAAAATTATTTAGGAATATATTCATGATTAAGAAAACAATACTAGGGCTATCGTTGAGCGCACTCTTATTAACAGCCTTCGTTGGCAACACTGCGATGGCAGAAGATAATTCAGCAGGAGTAATAACGACGCTAAAGGCACAATTAAAAGCCACTTTTAGGTCAGAGCCAGACTCTATTAAAGAAAGCCAAGTAGCAGGCATGTATGAAGTTATTTATGGTACTGAGGTTGTCTACTTATCCGCAGATGGGAAATACTTTCTCAGTGGAAATTTAATTGATATGAAAACACGTGAGAATGTTTCAGATCGCGCAAAACATTCTATTCGTACGACGATATTGGGTAAACAAAATAACAGGCCTGTTATTTTTAAAGCCAAAAACGAGAAGCATAAGTTGACAGTATTTACTGATATAGATTGTCCTTACTGTGCAAAGTTACACCGTGAAGTGCCGCAACTGAATGAAAAAGGCATAACTGTAGAATACCTTATGTTTCCTCGTGCAGGATTAAAGTCACCTTCTTATACGAAGGCCGTTAGTATGTGGTGCGCTGATGATAATAAAAAATCAATGACGGATGCCAAAGAACGTAAACCGATTGCAGATAAAACCTGTGACAACCCAATTAAAGATCAATACATGCTGGGTCAAGAGCTAGGGGTAACAGGCACACCTGCTATCATTACATCTTCAGGTCGAATGATTCCCGGTTATGTTCCTGCTGATCGTCTTGCTGCTATGCTACAAGAGGATGTTAATAAAAAGTAGAATTTAAAAAACTAGACTTTGAGATATTGCACGAGTCGGTGGCGAAAGAAAAATCGGGTGAAATTTCACTGATTGAGGCGGAAAATGAAGCTAATAACGAGTTATTAGCAATTTTTTCAACGAAAGGCAGTGGAATTCCAACCATTTTTACTCGTCATCCGACTCGTGCAAAGGCCTCACTTTTATCGTATAAGCGTCCATTTACTTGTAAATAGGGCGCTTTTTTATTGGCATGACTTAAGCACTTCGGTATAGTGATAACTCAGTAAAATCTCTCACAGGAGAACTTTGTTGTTGCTTTAGTGATTCATGCTTTAGATAACTTCAAATGCCGAAGACGCAATCCGTCCGGAAACGCTCAGGCAAAAGGACTGTGAAGAGAATGCTGACTCTGGAGAGTGAAACAAAAAGTTTCCACCGAAGGGTTTAACCTAGCTGATCAATTAGTTGGGGAATCTCTCAGGTATAAAGGACAGAGGGGCGGTAGATAAACATATAATTATTATGCTTATCTACCGCCCTTTTTTTTTGATTTATTTTAGAACCTTTAGAGAAAACAGGAATTATTCTATGTCCGAAACTGATAACGCACAAACGCCACAACATACCCCATTATATGAAAAACACCTAGAATCAGGTGGCAAGATGGTTGACTTTGCCGGCTGGGAAATGCCCATAAACTATGGTTCTCAAGTTAAGGAACATAAGCAAGTTCGTGAAGATGCAGGCATGTTTGATGTGTCCCATATGGTTGTGCTTGATTTTAAAGGTGATGAAGTAAAAGCTTTTTTACAAAAACTTCTGGCTAACGATGTTGCACGTCTTAAAGATCAAGGTAAGGCGTTGTATAGTGGTATGTTAAATGACAACGGCGGTGTAATTGATGATTTAATTGTTTATTACTTAGCGGACGACTTTTACCGAATGGTAGTCAATGCAGCGACACGCGAAAATGATTTAAAATGGATCCGTAAGCAATTAGTCGCATTTTCTGGTATCGAATTAACCGAGCGTGATGATCTTGCGATGATTGCGGTACAAGGCCCTAATGCCCGTGAAAAAGCACTGTCATTATTTTCGGATGATGTTGCACAACAGGCAGGTGAGCTAAAAATCTTTTTTGGTGCACAACTCGGTGATACTTTTATTGCTCGAACGGGTTATACGGGAGAAGATGGTTTTGAAATTATTTTACCTAATGAAATGGCATCAGGCTTATGGGATAACTTATTAAAAGCCGGTGTACAACCTATTGGTTTAGGTGCGCGTGATACGTTACGACTAGAAGCAGGGATGAACTTATACGGCACCGATATGGATGAAAGCATTTCGCCCTTACAAGCAGGTATGGGTTGGACGATTGCTTGGAACCCAGTCGAAGGAGAAACACAGCGTGATTTTATCGGTCGCAGTGCACTCGAAAAAGAAAAAGCAGAAGGTTCAAGTTCAAAATTAGTGGGCTTACTCTTAGAAGAAAAAGGCGTACTGCGTTCACATCAAAAAGTCATTACATCGCATGGCGAGGGAGAAATCACCAGTGGTTCCTTCTCGCCAACGCTTGGTAAATCTATCGCCTTAGCGCGAATACCCCGTGAAACACAAGATAATTGCTATGTTGAAATCAGAGGCAAGCAATTGGCGGTTAAAATTGTAAAACCACCCTTTGTTAGAAATGGAAAGGCTTTAGTTGCTTTTTAAGGCTCACCAAGAGCCAAAAAGTACTTGGTCATTCCGAAGGAAATGAAGAAGTTGGTTGAAGCAAGGAACTATTTTTTTGCTGCGTTAGAAAAAATAACTGGAAGGTACATTGTAGTCGGTACTTTCAAGAAATACATTAGTACACTTTAATTCACAAAAACACACACATAGAAAAGAAAGCGGAGAAATATTATGAGTAACGAAAACCCTAGTGATCTAAAATACACCCAAACCCATGAATGGGTACGTGATAACGGTGATGGAACCGTAACGATTGGTATCACAGATCATGCACAAGAATTATTAGGCGATGTGGTTTATGTAGAATTGCCTGAAGTTGAGTCCGAATTAAATGCGGAAGAAAACTGTGGCGTAATCGAATCAGTAAAAGCTGCCTCAGATATGTACGCACCCCTTGAAGGTGAGGTAACTGAAGTTAACGAAGAGTTAGATAGTGAGCCAGAGCTAATTAATAGCGCCGCGTTTGGTGAAGGTTGGATTTTTAGTATGAAGCTAAAATCAGCGGATGATCTTGATTCTTTAATGGATGCAAATGCTTATGAGTCGTTCTGCCAAGAGTAAAGACGCACCGGCTGGCCTTTATTCAATTTCTAGATAATTTAAAAGACATATCCCATGAAAAAAACTCCTTTAGCTGCACTTATTCAGCATGATGACTTTGTATCCCGACATATTGGGCCTCAAACCGATGATGTTCAGACAATGCTTGATACAGTGGGCGTTAGCTCTTTAGATGAGTTAATTGATAAAACGGTACCAGCGAGTATCCGTATTAAGGGGCCCCTGAATCTTGCAGAAGGTTGTACAGAACGCGAGGCTTTGAGCACACTAAAAGCCATCGCATCTAAAAATAGGGTTAATACAACATTTTTAGGGATGGGGTATTACGACACGATTGTGCCGTCGGTGATATTAAGAAATGTGTTTGAAAACCCCGGTTGGTATACTGCATACACACCTTATCAGCCTGAGATCTCACAAGGACGTTTAGAAGGCTTGTTAAATTACCAACAGATGGTGATGGACTTAACAGGCATGGCTATCGCGAATGCTTCATTATTGGATGAGGCTACCGCAGCAGCTGAAGGAATGGCTTTGTGTAAGCGTTCTAATCGACTAAAAACAGACAAGTTCTTTGTCGCTGAAGATATTTTTCCGCAAACACTTGCTGTGCTTAAAACACGTGCGGAATATTTTGGCTTTGAGCTAATTATTGGTGATCCTGAGCAAGAATTAGCTCAGCATGAAGTTTTCGGTGTACTCCTACAATACCCAAGCGATACGGGCAATATCAATAATATTGAACCGATAATAGCCCAAGCGCATGCGCAAAAAGCCTTGGTTTGTGTAGGGGCGGACTTAATGTCATTGGTAATGCTTAAGTCACCGGGTGAGATGGGTGCTGATATTGTTTATGGTAACTCGCAACGTTTTGGTGTGCCGATGGGCTTTGGTGGTCCGCATGCCGCTTTCTTTGCTGTTATTGATAAGCTAAAACGTTCTATGCCAGGTCGTGTGATTGGTGTTTCTGTTGATAGTCGCGGTAATCCTGCTTTGCGTATGGCGATGCAAACACGTGAGCAACATATACGTCGAGAGAAAGCGACCTCAAATATCTGTACCGCTCAGGCGCTACTTGCCAATATGGCAGGCTTTTATGCCGTTTATCATGGAGCGGCAGGGCTAAAGAAAATAGCAGGACGGATCAATCGTTTAACGAGTATTTTTGCGGCCGCAGTGCGTCAAAGTGATTTATCAGACGGTGAATTTTTAGCTAATACTTCATGGTTTGATACCTTAACAGTTGCAGTAGGGTCGCGACAAAAGAGTATTTATGAGAGCGCTTTAGAAAAAGGTTTTAATCTACGCCTAGTAGGTCAAGATAAGTTAGGTGTCAGTTTCGATGAGACTAAAACAGAACAGGATGTGGCTGAACTCTTCACACTATTTTTTGGTGCCGATCATGGCTTTAGTGTTGAAGAAATTGATGCTCAGATTCTTGATGAGAACTGTGAGTCGGGCATTCCGCCATCATATGCTCGTAAATCAACGTTCTTAACGCATGAAGTATTTAATTCGCATCACACTGAAACAGAAATGATGCGTTATTTAAAACGCTTAGAAAACAAAGATTTATCCCTTGTACATGCGATGATTCCACTCGGGTCATGTACTATGAAGTTAAATGCAGCGAGTGAATTAATGCCGGTCAGTTGGCCTGAGTTTTCATCAATCCATCCTTTTGCACCCACAGATCAAACCAAAGGCTACCAGCAAATGACAGATGAGTTATCGGCAAGGTTAGCAGAGGTGACAGGGTATGATGCTGTATCCTTACAGCCTAACTCTGGTGCACAAGGTGAGTATGCGGGGTTAATCGCAATCAATCGTTACAATGAAAGTATCGGACAAGGACATCGTAAGATCTGTCTCATTCCTATTTCCGCACACGGTACAAATCCAGCCTCGGCGGTTATGGCGGGTATGAAAATTATTTTGGTTGATTGTGATGATAACGGTAATATTGATGTGGCTGATTTGCGAAAAAAATCAGAAGAACACAAAGATGACCTCGCTTGTATTATGGTGACTTACCCCTCTACACATGGCGTGTTTGAAGAAGCGATTGTTGAAGTCTGCGATATTATTCATGATAACGGTGGTCAAGTGTATTTAGATGGCGCTAATATGAATGCGCAGGTGGGTTTATCAAAGCCCGGCTTATTTGGCTCAGATGTGTCACACCTTAATTTGCATAAAACCTTCGCGATTCCACATGGCGGCGGTGGCCCAGGTATTGGGCCTATCGGTGTGCGCAGTCATTTAGCACCATTTCTACCTGGTCATGTGAATAATGACAGTAACGATAAAGCACAAAGCCATGCTGTTTCTGCAGCGCCTTTTGGTAGTGCTTCAATCCTACCTGTCTCATGGATGTATATGAAATTGCTGGGTGCAACGGGCAATACGCAATCTACTAAAATGGCGATTTTAAATGCCAACTACGTCACACAACGTCTATCTGAACATTATCCTGTGTTGTATCGAGGCGCTCAGGGCTATGTGGCGCACGAATGTATTATTGATATTCGTCCTATAAAAGAAAGTTCAGGTATTAGTGAAGAAGACATTGCGAAACGTTTGATGGATTATGGTTTTCATGCGCCTACTATGTCTTTTCCTGTGGTAGGTACTTTGATGATAGAGCCTACTGAGTCTGAGTCAAAATATGAACTTGATCGATTTTGTGATGCGATGATCGCGATTCGTGAAGAAATCAATAAAGTAGAGCAGGGCGAGTGGCCTTTAGATAATAATCCACTGGTTAATGCACCCCATACTTTGCCTGATATCACCGAAGCTTGGGATAGGCCATACGACCAAAAAAAGGCGGTTTTTCCTGTTGGTGTAAATGCATCGGCTAAATACTGGCCTGTGGTTAATCGTGTTGATAATGTCTATGGTGATCGAAATCTGATATGTTCTTGTCCATCAATTGAAAGTTACAGTTAAGGGATAGGTCAGATAATATGGCAGGTAGCGGCAATACAGGAATAACACGTTGGAAAAAAGCACTTGGCTTTACGTGGTTGGGGCTTAAAGCAACGTATAAACACGAAGAAGCGTTTCGTCAAGAAGTCTTCTTATTAGCTGTTTCAACACCCTTAGCAATTTGGTTGGGTGATACAGGGATAGAAAAAGCGCTTTTGATAGGTAGCGTTTTGGTCTTGTTAATCGTGGAACTTTTAAACTCTGCGGTAGAAGCTGTAGTTGATCGTTTCGGTGGAGAAATACACGAGTTATCCGGTCGTGCTAAGGACATGGGATCAGCTGCTGTATTTATTGCAATGATAAATACTGCTCTAGTTTGGGGCTTGGTTCTCTTAGATAAACTTTAATTTACTCTAAATTCTTGCTTCCTAATATGTGTTAAATAACACTGTTTATTGATCTACATCAATATACGCCGATTGAGACTAGAGAAGGCTCCTTAAGTTCAATTTTTCTTGATATTGACCATTTCAATACTCTCAAAAGTCCTGTATTCTCGCGAACCTATCATATTAGGGCTGAAGTTAAATTTCAGTTTTTAGAGATATTTTATATTAAACATGAGGTCATTAAAATGGCGCAGAGCATAGCGGCAAGTGATAATACAGGGAGTATGACAAGCATAGAAGCGGGTTATCTCGAACAGTATAATTACGATATCATAAAGAAGTTTACTATAATGGCAATATTCTGGGGCGTGGCAGGTATGATTGCCGGTACTTGGATAGCATCAGAATTGGCTTGGCCCTTTCTAAACTTTGATATTGCTCAAATTACTTTTGGTCGTTTAAGACCTTTACACACTAGTGGTGTTATTTTTGGGTTTGGTGGTAACGCCTTGTTCGCGACCTCCTACTATATTGTGCAGCGTACTTGTCAAACAAGGCTGTGGGGCTCAGGCTTTGCTAACTTCACCTTTTGGGGATGGAACTTAGCAATAACAATTGGTGGGATCGGATACATGATGGGTATTACGCAAGGGCGCGAGTATGCTGAGCCTGAGTGGTATGTTGACCTACTCATCACGGTTGTTTGGGTAGTTTATTTCCTTGTTTACACAATGACCTTATTGAAGCGTAATCAACCGCATATCTATGTGGCTAACTGGTTCTTTATCAGCTTTATTCTTGCTGTTGCTTTGTTACACATCTTTAATAACCTTGCAGTACCTGTAAGCTTCTTAGGAGCTAAGTCATACAGCTTATTCTCAGGTGCGCAAGATGCGATGACGCAATGGTGGTATGGGCACAACGCGGTAGGCTTCTTCCTAACTGCGGCTTTCTTAGGAATGATGTACTACTTTGTGCCAAAACAAGCTGGGCGTCCTGTTTATTCTTATCGTTTATCAATTGTTCATTTCTGGGCGTTAAGCTTCATGTACATGTGGGTAGGTACTCATCATTTACATTGGACTGCGATTCCTGATTGGACGTCATCATTAGCAGCAGCCTTCTCAATTATGCTACTTATGCCTTCATGGGGCGGTATGATAAACGGAATAATGACGCTATCAGGTGCATGGGATAAGTTACGTTCTGATCCCATTATGATGTTCTTGATTACCTCATTGTCATTCTACGGAATGTCTACTTTTGAAGGCCCAATGATGGCACTAAAAAGTGTAAACGCTCTATCACACTACACAGACTGGACGGTAGGGCACGTACACTCAGGTGCATTAGGTTGGGTAGCAATGGTTACTTTTGGTTCTTTCTACCACATGGTTCCTAAAATTTGGAATACCACTATCTACAGCACAAGATTGATTTATGTCCACTTCTTCTTTGCAACTATCGGTATTTTGTTATACATCACAGCATTATGGGTATCGGGTATCGGTCAAGGTTTAATGCTTCGTGCATTCGATGAGTATGGAAACTTAGCGTATAGCTTCATTGAAACAGTCACCTTTATGCATGGTCCCTTAGTAGCACGTGCTATTGCTGGAATGTTCTTTGTAACGGGTATGTTAGTAATGACATACAACGTTTGGATGACCATCGCAAAACGTGAAACATTACGCAATACTGCATCATCAACTGCCAAAGCATAAGGAGATAGAAATGTTAAAACATGAAAGTATAGAAACAAATGCCGCTTTGCTTATCGTTTTGACCTTAGCTGCTATTAGTATTGGTGGCTTGGTTGAGATAGTACCGCTTCATTATATTGAAGGTACGGTTGAAGACGTTAAAAAGCTAAATGCTGAATGTATTAAAGCAGATAACTGTAAAGATGCAGTACGCCCATACACAGCATTAGAGCAATTAGGTCGAGATATTTATACACGTGAAGGTTGTTACACCTGTCACTCGCAAATGATTCGCCCCTTTAGAGATGAAATGTTACGTTATGGACACTACTCTTTAGCAGCTGAGTCACAATACGACCATCCATTTCAGTGGGGTTCAATGCGTCGTGGACCTGATCTTGCTCGTGTAGGTGGTAAATATTCAAGTGCTTGGCACGTTAAGCACATGGTTAAACCGACTGCGGTAGTGCCTGAGTCTATTATGCCAAACTACCCTTGGTTACAAGAAACTGCACTAGATATTATTGATATACAAGCCAAAATGTCGACATTAAAAATGGTCGGTGTACCTTATTCACATACTAAAATTGAATTTGATGCCAATGTAGAAAAATTTGGTGAAGACGTTGCTAAAAAGTTAGATATTAATATGGCTGAGAAGAACCTAGAAGCGCAGGCTAAATTAGGCAACTTTGACGGTAACCCTGATCTGTTATCTGAGATGGATGCTTTAGTCGCTTACCTACAAATCTTAGGCACAATGATTGATTTTAGTAAGCATGATGAAGCTGAGTTCGTTAAGTTTCGTTAATTAATTACTCGCGGGAGTAGACAATGATAGATGATTTAATTGCTTGGTTTATGGTTTTATCAAATGCCAAGATTGTGAGCATGCTCATTCTTATGAGTACGTTTACAGCGATTCTCATTTATGTCTACGGAAGCAAAAAGCGTAGCAAGCGTCTCGAAGAATATCGCAATATCCCTTTTCTTGATGATGATCAAGATATGAGGGTGCCAACTTCACAAAAAGAAGGTGAGAAATAAATTATGTCAGATAAGAAAAAACATGTAGTAACCAAAGATCCAATAACTGGTGCGGAAACAACAGGGCATGTATGGGATGACAACTTACAGGAATTTAATAACCCACTACCTACATGGTGGTTATGGGCTTTCTATGCAACAATTATATTTTCAGTTGTTTATTTTATTATTTATCCTAGTTGGCCGACAAACTTTGCAGAACGTGGATTTATAGAAGGAACGAGTAGTATTACCTTCAAAGCAGATTCACTAAAAGACGGGAAAAGAACGATTGCAGGTGGCGAAGAAGTAACTGTACCTTGGAATACACGTGCTTTGTTGGCTCATGAGATGCAAACTGACCCTAATGAGTTAAAGCGTCAGAAAATGGTAAAGTTGGTAGCTGCTACACCACTTGCAGAAGTTGCTGCCGATCCTGATAAAAGTGCCTTTGTACGTGCTTACGGTAAAGGTATTTTTGGTGACTATTGTGCGGGTTGTCATCAACGAGGTGGTCAAGGCGTGATAGGTGACTATCCTAATCTTGTCGATGATGCTTGGTTATGGGGTGGTGAGAGTGCTGATATTGAAACAACCATTCGTAAAGGACGTAAAGGTAATATGCCTGCTCATGCTTCAATATTGTCAGATTCAGAGCAAACAGAAGCAGCGCATTATGTTTTAAGCCTTTCAGGTGAAGCATCAGATACTGGTCTTGCTGAAAAAGGTAAAAATATCTTTAATACAAAAGGCTGTTCAGGTTGTCATATGCCTACAGGTGTAGGTATGAAAGCATTAGGTGCTGCAAATCTAACAGATAAGATTTGGACGCAAGCTAATGTACCTGCAGCGGTTGATATGAATGCTAAAGTAAAAGTTGTTAAAACAGTAATTGCTAAAGGTATACAACGTGAAATGCCAGCATGGGAGTCACGTTTATCAGATGATGAAATCAAAGTGCTTGTAGCTTACCTTAAACTATTAAGCTCAAACTAAAGGATAGTGAGTTAGTTTATAAAAAAACGGCCGGTTTATCCGGCCGTTTTTATTGAGGTTTCAATCAGTAATTGATTATTTTCAATTTTAGAAACGTTCTTAAGGGGTAGTATGACCCTTTAATATAATGAGTTAATTTCCAATGAGTGACTTCCCAATTCCCGTTGTAGCAGAGTCTGTGAATATTCATCCTCGCTCTGTTAAAGGACGCTTCCGTAGTTTTAAATCTATTACCTTGTACCTAGCCTATGCTGTCTTCTTTGCTTTACCTTGGATACCGTGGTCACGACCTGTGGGTGAAAATCAAGCTATCTTGTTTGATATGGTTGCTCGAAAGTTTTACATCTTTGATTTAGTCGTTTACGCACAAGATATATTTTGGCTGGCAGCACTGTTGTTTCTGGCTGCAGTCTTATTGTTTTTCTCTACTGCATTGGTTGGACGTGCCTATTGTGGTTACTTTTGTTTTCAAACCTTGTGGACAGATGCTTTTCGTGAAATTGAAAAGCTTGTGCAAGGTGACCGTGTCAAACGCGTTCGTTTAGACAAGCAACCATGGAATGCTGAAAAAATTCTGAAGAAAGGAATTACTCTTGCATTATGGACGTGGTTGGCCTTATGGACAGGTTTAAGTTTTGTCTTATATTGGGGGTATGCTCCCGAGATAGCGAAAGACTTTTTTACAGGTAATGCTTCTTTCGGTGTTTACGGCACAACTTTTGGTTTAATGGCTACCACCTTCATTGCAGCAGGATTAATGCGTGAAAAAGTATGTGAGCACGTTTGCCCGTATTCACGCTTTCAAAGTGTGATGATTGACAAAGACAGTTTGATTCCAACCTATGATATGTACCGAGGGGAAGGTAAAAGCGGCCGTGCAAAACCAGTTAAACTGTTGAAAACATTGGAAGGCCGAAAAGAAGCTGATGTTGGCGACTGTGTCGACTGTGGTCTTTGTGTACAAGTGTGCCCAGTGGGGATTGATATTCGTGATGGTATGCAGTTTAACTGTATCCAATGTGGTTTGTGTATCGATGCGTGTGACACGATTATGGATGCACGTGGATGGGATCGAGGCTTAATTCGCTATGAGTCAGAAAATGGCTTAGAAAAAGGTAAAACGCATTTCCTTAAACTCAGAACCTATGGCTATGGCTTGGCAACACTGGGTGCTATTGGGTTTTTAGTCTTTAGTATGAGTGGTCACAAAATTATTGAAAGTACCGCGCGACAAATTCGTAGCCCACTTTTTGTGATTTTATCAGACGGTCGAATATTAAATAAGTATGAGTTGAAAGTCGTCAATAAGTCGATGTTAGCTTCTAGCTTTGATTTGTCATTAAAAGACTTACCGGGTGGAGTGCTTGATATAAGTCCTATTAAAGATGTCTCTTTAAGACCTGATGAAAGACAAAAACTGTTAATTAAAGTACGCCGTAACCCCAAACAAGGCTACGCAAAAAGTACTAAGTTTCAGTTTGTATTGACCCCTAAGACGGGCGTAGTTAAGGAAAAAATATTTATCGACTCGCAATTTATATCACCATAAGGTAAGTTCTTTTCTATGAATAATTTCCCCTTAGTAACGACACTAGGCTTAGGCTCATTGCTTGCCTTCTTCCTCTTTTTTGTCTTTTATAAAGTCATTCATTGGGGTGGAAAAATCTCTGCGTTGGCAACGGCTGCCTCTATGTTGCTGGCTTATGTGCCGCTTGCCGTTATTTATTGGGCAGGCATTGATGTGTTTGCCATTCATTTTGCTTTCTTTATGATGATTCCTTATGGCCTAGGTATCATCTTAGGAGTACAAGAAGAAAGACGAGAACGTGAAGGTGCCAATGCGGATAAAAAGGGGATGCACTGGATTCCTGCTATGATTATTATCTTCTTTATTTTATTGGCTGTTGTCGATAGTTTTATTATCTCGTCAGCAACCAGTGGTTTAGAGAGTGCTTTGGCAAAAATTTTATTGCCTAAAGCGAAGGGTGAAGATGTTGGTAAAAACATCAGTTCACAGTTCACTGGTGCAGTTTCAAATAATAACCAAGATGAAGAAAAACAATTCGATGAATATGTCTTAAAACTTAAAGAACAACGTCAACGTGGCTGGAAAATTAGCGGAAAGTGGGATACGCCGC